>CAZWTI010000385.1:0-7873 GCA_964637065.1 uncultured Puniceicoccaceae bacterium | reverse complement strand
AACCTTTGGCCGATATGACGACTTTGCGGGTTGGAGGTTCCGCCCGAGCTTATGCCGAGCCTGAATGTATAGAGGACTTGCGCGAACTTGTTGATGCCTGTTCTCTTTTTGATTTACCGAATTTCGTTATCGGACGCGGATCCAACTTGATCGTTCCCGATAAGGGATACGATGGCCTTGTCCTGCGTCTTGCAAGATCAGCTTGGAGAGGTGTTCGCCCCGAGGGCGAGAGCATCCTCGTGGTTGATGCGGGGACCCGTCTTAAGGAGATTTGTCGACTGGCTTGTGACCGCGGCCTAAGTGGATTTGAGTTTCTCGAAGGTATTCCTGGAACGTTGGGTGGAGCCTTACGTATGAATGCGGGGGCCATGGGGGGAGAGTTTTGCGACCTTGTCGAAAGCGTAACCATTTTGATGCCCGACGGGAACTTGAGAGAAATTCCCGGTGATGATCTGACGGTTGGATATCGTCATTGTTCCGAGGCCGAAAAGGGAATTGTCCTGAGGGCTCGTTTGCGGGCTTCGGGTCATTCCAACCGTAAGGAGGTTCGACGCCGAATAGATGATTTTGCCAAAAGGCGCTGGAAGTCGCAACCACGAGAATCCAGCGCGGGCTGCATCTTCCGCAACCCTGCCCACGATTCTGCCGGTCGTCTAATCGATTGCCACGGTCTGAAGGGCGAGACCCTCGGTGGTGCTTCAGTTTCGAACGTGCATGCCAATTTTATAGTCAATCATGGTGGAGCAACTGCCGATGAGGTTATCGGCCTAATTCGACGAGTACGTAACAAGGTGAAGGATTCGAGCGGTGTGGTGCTTGAACCTGAAGTCACTATTTTGGGGAGGAGTTGGAAAGAAACATTTAATTAGAAGTCGTTTTTTCGGCTAAGTATTTTGAGTTTGCGGGAACTCTTGGATATGAAAGAAGACAATTTACCAGCGATCACGGTGCTTTCCGGTGGGG
Source organism: uncultured Puniceicoccaceae bacterium (assembly GCA_964637065.1). GTDB lineage: Bacteria > Verrucomicrobiota > Verrucomicrobiia > Opitutales > Seribacteraceae. Next base: position 6,910 of record CAZWTI010000385.1, on the reverse strand, counting down.
TAGGGGAAGAACGCGAGGTTTCACTAGCTACCGGCAGGGCTCTTGCAGGTGCTTTGCGAAAACGCTATCAAGTCGTACTTGTCGACTTGGAACAGACCGTCCTACCACCCGATATGGTTGGTTCCGGCATTATCGTTTTTCCTGCTATCCACGGTACCTTTGGCGAGGATGGAACTCTTCAGCAGCTTCTGGACGAAAGGGGTGTGGAGTATGCAGGAAGCGATTCGATTTCCAGCAAGCTTTGCATGGACAAGAACAGGGCTAAGAACAGGGTGTGGGAAGCTGGTGTTCGCGTAGCTCCAGGAAGATTCTTTCGTGACCCGCATGAGGTTTCGGCAGATGAACTTGTCGCAAAACTTGGGCCCGAATTGGTGGTCAAGCCAACTGACCAAGGCAGTAGCGTTGAGTTAAGCATTGTCAAGGGTGAGAAAGACTTGGCTTCTCTGCTCAGCGATCTTCCCTGTGGCAATTGGCTGGTAGAGCAGCGTATAATAGGGCGGGAATTGACTGTGGGTCTATTGCGGGATGATCCACTCGGGGTAGTCGAAGTCATTCCCCAAGGTGGCGTTTACGACTACGAGAGGAAGTACCAATCGGGCCAGACGGAGTACCGCTATCCCGCCGTATTGCCTTATGATTTGGAACATGAAGTAAAGGCTGCCGCCAAGACCGTATTTGAAGTTTGCGGATGTCGTGATTTTGCCCGAGTCGACTTCATGTTGTGTGAGGATGGTCACGCCTTCTTCCTTGAAGTGAACACTCTGCCGGGCCTTACCGAAACGAGCCTCCTGCCAATGAGCTCATCCTGCTCTGGTTATGATTTTGAGCGTCTCGCCCATGAACTCGTCCAACCCGCTCTTGAGCGGTATCGTCTTTGTAAGGTCTCCGACAGATAATCTTTCTGACATTCGATACGAAAATGACACGAAAAAAGAAATCCAAAACTTTTTCCGAGCGTAGTTGGCGAACGCTCGTTGGGGGAAAGCGCCGTAGACCTCTTACGGGAGTTGCATGGCGCAGAATTTTTTTACGTTTCGGAAAAGTTCTTCTTCTGCTGATCTTGGTCGGAGGTATAGGTTTTGGATTTTGGTGGGGACGAGAATTTCTGGCTCGGCAGTCGGGTCCCCTTGACCTTGCAGGTCCCTCCGTCCCGATTGCATCAGTCAGTTTTAAGACTGATGGTGTCTTGGACTTGGGTTGGATTAAAGATAGGCTCGATTTGCCGGTGCAAAAAACACTCATGGAGTTGGACCTTCATGACATTCAAGTCAAACTGGAATCGGAACCGCAAATTGCTTCTGCCCGAGTGAGACGACTTTTCCCCGACGTTCTTGGAGTCGAGTTGATTGAGCGCAAGCCCGTCCTCCGACTGGGCGTCCGTCCCAAAGGTGGGAAGCCCGAACTTTGGCTTGTTTCGAGGGGGGGTGTGGTCTATCGCGGGCAAAACTATTCATACGCCTCTCTGGAAATCCTGCCATGGATCAAGCTCGATCCCGTCTTGCTTAAACCCGATGGTTCCGGGGGGTACAAGTCAGTTGCAGCTTTGCAGCAAGTATCTCCTCTCCTTGAGCTTGTTCGCCGCGATTATCCCGAGCTGTATCGGGACTTCAAAAGCGTGTCTTTCCTTCGTCCTGCTGCCGATCCTTCTGATCCCGGAGCTTATGTCCAAGTGCAAACTAGAAAGGTTAAGGAGATCCGATTTGCTCCTCGCGAATATCCTTCACAATTACGCCGACTTAAGTACCTCCTGCTCGATCCCGGCATTAGGGCAGCCCAAATCATTCGCTCCATTGACCTTTCACATGGACGATCCGTTTTTGCTGATCTCCGACCCACCTGAACCAAGTTTAGTCTCATACCAAATTTTTCATCATGAGCAAGATACTCGGAGCCGTAGAAGTTGGAACGTCAAAGGCCAAGGTGCTCGTTGGCGAGCTCACAAGTTCGAACCAACTGAACATTGTTGCGGCTTCCGCTGTTTCGAACGAAGGTGTCCGCAAGGGTGAAGTCGTTGACTATCGAAAGGCAGCCGCAGCGGTTCATGCCGCCATTGAGGAAGCTGAGAAAACTGCGCAGACGAATGTGGACGAAGTCTACCTTGCCCAGACCGGATCCCATCTTTACGGAACCGAGTTGGTCGGTACTGCCGTTTCCGCATCCTCTGATGACTGCGTTAAGGCATCCGACATTCAACGGGCCGCTGATGAGGCTAGGCGCAAACAACCCGAGGAAGGGCGCAGTTACGTTCACCACGTGCGAGCTCCAACTCGGTTGGATGGCCGAATCGTTGATGATCCCGTTGGCAAGTATGGTTCCTCCATCGAGGTCGGTTATTGGGCCATCGACGGAGACGACGATGCGATCAAGGAAACCGTTGATATCATCAGCGGTTACGGGCGTGTCGGTTTGACCGATCTTTTCGTCTCATCCATCGCTTCGGGGGCCATCGTCGCCGGACCGGATCTGCAGAAATCGGGTGTCCTGGTCATCGATCTCGGAGCCGGCGTTACCGACTATGTTTTGTATCGCCACGGGCACGTCGCTGCCACAGGCGTCGTCAGCGTGGGAGGTGATCACCTCACGGGCGACCTCAGTATGGGTTTGCGCATTCTCGAGCCGTATGCCGAGGAAATCAAGCTAGAGCATGGCAAGGCCACGGTCGACAAAGCCGATGCTGAGGAGGAAGTCTGGCTGATCGGCAACAAGACCATTGGCGACCGCGTCGTTTCTCGCAAGGCCATCTGCGACGTTATTCACGCTCGTGTAGTCGAATTGTTCGAGATCATTGGCAAGGAACTTGGTGAACGCTTGAATGAAGAAGACGTTGCATCGGGTGTTCTTCTCACGGGTGGCTCCTCCCAGCTTCCCGGCATCGATCGCGTTGCCGAAAAGATTTTGGGGCTGCCTGTGCAGCGGGCAACTTTTCCTGATGGCATAGACGGAGAATTGGCTCACCCCGGCAACGCTACCGTTCTGGGACTCCTTCACTACGGCTTGAAGGACAACGACAAAATTTACGAGTCGAACGAGTCTCCCGGTCTTATTCAAAAAATCGCCCATCTGGTGGGCATCAACTAGCTGCGATGTCATTCTCGATTAAAACCGGCGGCCATCGATAACTACTCGAAAACCACGTTGCCTATGTCCCAGCAAACTTTGTTTACCACGAATTCATTGGGATCCGAGGGAAGTCCTATCCGAGCCAAGATAATCGGCATCGGGGGGGCGGGACTAAGCCTTGTCGACGGTCTTCGTCTGGACGGTTTCGACGCCGTCCGCACCGTTGCCCTCGACATTGACGCAACAAACCTCTCAGAGAGCATTGCCTCCGAGAAAGTCTCTCTGGGTCGGCGCCTTACACGAGGCATGGGCACGGGGGGCGAACCCTCCCTAGGTCGAAAGGCCGCGGACGAAGACAGGACACTCATCCGCAAGCAACTCGATGGTGTGGATCTCGTCTTTCTCCTTGCGGGTCTCGGCGGCGGAACAGGTGGCGGAGTCGCTCCCGAGGTGGCCAAGTTGGCGCGTGAAGCGGGGGCTCTCGTCTTTGCTTTTTGCCCCTTGCCCTTCAGTTGGGAAAAACAACGCCACAAGCTGGCGGAGGAAAGCCTCGCCAATCTGAGAAAGTTCGCCAATGCCGTTGTTCCCATGCCCAACGATTCCCTGCTCCAAGTAGGTGGTCCCGAGGCCTCTGCCCTCGAGTGTTTCGCCCAAGCCGGTCGCAACGTCAGTTGTGGAATCTCATCCATTTGCTCTTTGGTCTTTCGCAAGGGCATGATCGACGTCGATTTCGCCCATCTTCGCAAGGCGTTCAATCTCCGCTCCGGACGTACCCTCTTCGGCATTGGCGAAGGATCCGGGGAAGACGCTCTTCGACACGCTCTTCGCGACCTCCTTCTTTGTCCCATGCTCCATCTCCCCGACGTTTCCCGGGCGGCCGACGTCCTGCTCATCACTGTCACGGGCAGTCCCGGCATGAGCATGGCGGCCCTGCAGCAGGTTGCCGGCGGCATCCGCGATGAATTCAAGGCGGGCGATCACGTCGTGTTCGGTGCTCACGTCGATGAAAACATGGGCGACCGTGTCGAGATTTGCGTTCTAGGCGCCACCGACCTCGAGGCCGGTGCCCCGGTTGCGGACGTCGCGCCCCAAGCCACTCCCGTTCTCTCCACCTCCCCCAAGGCATCCAAGCCTGGTCGGGGAACTCACACCTCCAAGCTCAAGCGCTCCACGAAGAAGAAAAAGAGAAGGGGCAAGGCGAAAGTCGCCTCCAAGGTATCCGAGGACCAGAACCTATTCGATTTCATGCAGACCGAGAACCAGCGCGGCATATTCGGGGATCCCGCAAACCGCAACCTCTACGAAGGCGAGGATCTCGATGTCCCCACCTACCTCCGCCGGGGCGTAAAGATCGCCGTCTAGGCTGCGTGCCAAGAACACGTCGTCTCCGCAGGAATCCCCAACTTACTCATTCCTCCTGTCATTTTGGAGGAATCTATTTATTCTTGTATGTCTCACTTGTGAACTGTTAGATGATTTTTTCCACAATCTGACCTTTTCTTTTTCAATTCCCCCCTGCTCCTCGTGCTTCACTTGCGAACTTGCTTTTTTTTGACTTCGTTTTGGCAAGGTTCTGCTTGCTTTATACTTTTTCTGCTTGCTGGGAATCTTACCCTCTTGGGCAATCATGGAAGCCATACCGTCTTTATCAAAAGCGATGGATCCCTTTGGGGCATGGGCAACAACGACAACGGTGAATTGGGTCTGGGAGATACCACCGACCGTACTACTCTGGTTCAAATTGTCTCCGGCGGGGTAATGTCCGTTGTTACTGGAAGCAATCATACGGCTTTTCTTAAAGGCGACGGCTCACTTTGGGCCATGGGGGATAATGCAAATGGTCAACTCGGCGACGGAACTGAAGATATTGATCGTACGATTCCCGTGCAGGTTGTTTCTAGCGGTGTGGTTTCAGTTTCCGCCGGCGGTCAATACACTGCTTTCATCAAGAGTAACGGTTCGCTGTGGGCCATGGGTAGAAACAATGAATACCAATTGGGTCTTGGAAACAAAACGCAGCGCAACACGCCCGTGCAGGTGGTTTCTTCCGGTGTTGTGTCGGTTTCGGCGGGACTTTACCACACCATGTTCATCAAGAGCGACGGATCTCTCTGGGGGACTGGACACAACGCCAATGGCGAACTGGGCTTGGGCGACACTTCAAACCGCTTGTCGCCAGTGCAAGTGATTTCCTCCGACGTGATCTCCGTTTCTGCAGGATCTTATCATACGACTTTCTCCAAAGGCGATGGTTCTCTTTGGGCGACGGGCTTCAATAACTCCGGCCAACTCGGCCTTGGAGACACGACCAGCCGCGCCACGCCCGAGCAGGTCTTGTCCTCGGGTGCTGATTCTGCTTCCAGGGGTTATTTTCACTCGGCTTTCGTCAAGAGCGATGGATCGCTTTGGGTTTCGGGTAACAACAGTTATGGCGGACTTGGTTTGGGAGATACGACCAACCGTACTACTCCTGAGCAAGTTTTGTCTTCAGATGTTGTCTTGGTTTCCGCTGGATCTTATCATACCATGTTCACAAAGCGTGATGGCTCGCTTTGGGCGATGGGATACAACAGCAGTGGCGAGCTTGGGCTTGGTGACACGATAGACCGTGTCACGCCGGTGCAAGTCTTGGCCTCTGGGGTTGCTGGTTTGGCGGGGGCGGATTTTCTCGGTGCTCCGCCCGTCTTTACTTCTCTCGAGGGAAATGCCACGGCAACCGTCCTGCACCCCGAGAACAGTCTTTCGGTCGTGAACCTTGTAGCCATTGATGCCGATACCGATGATCTTAATTTTTCAATCGTAGGAGGTGCTGATTCCGCTCTCTTTGAGATCAACGACACCACAAATGTCCTGCAATTCATTGCCTACCCTGATTATGAATACCCTCACGACTCAGACGGAGACAATATCTATGGCGTATCTGTGTCCGTTTCGGATGGCAACTACACTGTGCCGCAGGACATCAACGTAACCGTCACGAACTCCAACGATCCTTATTGGGTCTTTACCAACGCCGATGCTACGGGTCGCCAAGGACCAACTCAATTACAAGTTGATGCTGCTTATGTTGGTACGACGCTAGAAGGTAATGTTTCGATCAACACTCGAGGCATACAGGAATGGACTGTTGCGCAACCGGGTTTCTATCGTATTCAGACCTTGGGTGCTTCGGGAAGCGAATCTTCTGGGAACAGTGGAAAGGGAGCTTGGATGACCGGAGTGTTTCACTTGGAAATGGATTTGCAAATCTCAATTGCGGTAGGGCAGCAAGGAACTAGCACTGCAGGTCCCGGTGGCGGTGGCGGCGGTGGAAGTTTCGTTGTATCGAATCAGAACCCATTGATCGTTGCTGGTGGGGGTGGAGGTCATGGTGGCAACATGAATGCCCTTGGTGAGAGTGTCCACGCTTCCATAGGGACATCGGGCTTGGATTCCTCTGCTTTAGGCGGTACATCAGGAAATGGCGGTGGCGCCGGAGATGCTGGTGGGGGGGCTGGTTTTCTGTTTAACGGAACGTCGGGAAGCCAGGCATCCGGAGGCATGAGTTTTGCCAATGGCGCAACGGGCGGAGATAAAACTGCAGGCACATACGGGGGAGAGGGTGGTTTTGGAGGAGGCGGTGGCGGTAAATATCAGGATGGCAACTTAAATAGTTCTTTGCACGATGGTGGAGGTGGCGGGGGTTATTCCGGCGGAGCGGGAGGAACGAGCGGTGTCGGCGGCGGCGGCGGTTCCTATAATGGCGGAACTCATCAGTACAACTTGGGAGGCTATCGGTCGGGTCACGGTTTGGTTGTGATTACACTAGTCGAGGCCACGAACTCGCCTCCCACTGGCCTTTCTCTGTCCA
>CAZWTI010000384.1:0-3584 GCA_964637065.1 uncultured Puniceicoccaceae bacterium | reverse complement strand
AAGGAGGCTGACCACGAAGATCATACCTTGAATTATCGAGCATTCTCGGAGCGTTTCAACTGGTTCTTCTCAAAAGAAAATAACTTGATCCCTCACGGTTTCTCAGCTTCTCATTTGTTTGCAGTCTTCTTTCAGGCACGTCGCGCTTTTTTTCACGTCTTCGACGCAATAGTTGGAAACTCTCCCGCTTTGGAAGCTTTGCGGGCAAGGGTTTGGGAATCCATCTTCACTCACGATATGCTTCGCTATCAACGATCTCTTTACGGTCGTTTGGGCGATATCACAACCCTCATCAACGGCCCATCGGGCACAGGTAAGGAATTAGTGGCGAGGGCAATAGGGATGTCGCGGTTCATCCCCTATAACGTGAAAATCGGGAAATTTGGGACTGACTTTCTAACTGCCTTTCATCCAATCAACTTGTCAGCGCTCTCGGAAACCTTGCTGGAATCGGAATTGTTCGGACATTCAAAGGGTGCTTTCACTGGGGCTCTGCAGGATCGCAAGGGCTACTTTGAAACCTGCGGCCCATACGGTTCAGTATTTCTGGACGAAATCACCGAAACCAAACCCGAGGCCCAAGTAAAGCTGCTGCGGGTCTTGCAGACACGACGTTTCCAACGGCTTGGAGACGTGAAGCCTATTCGCTTCGAGGGCAAGGTGATAGCGGCAACCAACTGCAATCTCACCGAAGAGATGCGGGCGGGGCGATTCCGTGAGGACTTTTATTATCGGCTATGCGCGAATCGAATCCGCACTCCCTCACTCGCGGAAATACTCTGTGAATCCCCTGGTGAACTGGAACATCTCGTCAGTTTCGTGGCGGGTCACATAGCTGGTCCCGACGAAGCCCCCACACTTACCGAGGAGACCTGCAACTGGATCACACGCAATATGGGCTTAGACTACCCATGGCCGGGAAACTTTCGTGAATTGCAGCAATGCGTGCGAAACATCCTCATCCACCGTGAATACCATCCCGACAGTATCCATCCGTCCGAGTCGAAGATCGATGCACTAGTGCAGGAAATATCAGGGGGAAGTCTCCTGATGGAAGAATTGCAAGGCCGTTACGTCACCATGACCTATGCGAAGACGGGAAAGTACGAAGAAGTCGCAAGGCGTCTCGGCATCGACCGCAGAACGGTCAAGAAATATCTCGACGAGAGACTGCTGGAAGAATTACGTGAGAAGAAGGATTAGCCAGCCTAGCCAACCTCTTTCGCCAAGAGAATTACTTCTCCGGGCAACCAAAACTTAGCTCCCTTTCGAGTAAGGAAAGATGAGGGATGGCTTTTCAAGTGGTTGCTTACATCGTTCCAAGTCGTGGGGCCGACTGTCCGGCCACCATCGAGATAAAACCAACCTGATTGTCCTTTCATGGCGGCTCGGCCCCATTGAATCACGAGATCAACGGCTTTATCAAGCTCGTCCTCATCGATGCGATTGTCACGGTTTTCATCGAAGGCTCCGATAGTGTCGAGATTATCAGTAAGCCAAGCACGGACTTTGCTCGCGGAATCTTCTTTTGGAGAGGATGGCGTTTTCGCAGTTTCCTTACGCTTAGGCGACGGGCCCCTTAACTCGGCATAGTCCCGAACTTTCTTGGGCTGTGTCCTGGTTGTCTTGGACTTGGCCGACTCCAAGATTTTCGCTGCTTCACCCGGATTGTCGGTCAGCTTACCCAAGAACTCGGGCAACTCGATTCCGACATTCTTGGTCAACTCATGAAGCGGAGGCAACGCTCCGACGAGTCCGGAAACGAAATTGGCGGTATCGTTCTTGCCGCCCTCGCCTTTCCCGGAATCCCAAACGGTGACCTTGTCAATCTGCAGGTTTGCAATGGCCTTAACCTGTTCTTCAACAAGTTGTGGCAACTGTTCGGTTACAAGGAGAATGGTAGCCTCGTCGGCTCCTCCCGCAGACTGCACGATATCGCCAAATCCCTGCGCCTTGCTCTGCAGGGCGGCGAGGGTACCTCTGGCGTCCGCCTCCATTATGGCAAAATTACCGTCAGCCTCACCCCTCCGAAGACGTCGCGTCTTCTCGGCATCTGCCTCGGCAAGAGTCTCGATCTTGGCCTTCTCAATCTCGGCGGGCACCACGATGTCAGCATGTTGGGCAGCCCGCTCACGTTCTGCTCGAGCACGTTCGGCGGCTTGTTCGGAGGCGTACGCTTCCTCTAGAGCCTGGGCGGCCTTCACCTTTTCGGCGGCTCCGGCGAGTCGTTCGGCCTCGGCTTCCTGCTCACGACGTGAGGCGTCGGATTGGGCGACCTTGATCTTCGCCAAGTTCTCGCCCTCAACAGCTGTGGCTCCGGCGGCAGATACTTGCACGCGGTGCTCGCGCTCGGCATTAGACTTGCCGATCTCACCATCACGTTCACGCTGGGCCACACTCACCTTTGCCTCGTTGATGGCACGAGCGGCTGCCTCCTTGCCGAGAGCCGCAATGTAGCCAGACTCATCGGTAATATCCTGAATGTTTACATTGATAAGCCGAAGGCCGACCTTCGTCAGCTCAACCTCGACACCATTGGTAATCTTCTCAATAAGCAGGTCGCGGTCGGCGTTGATCGCCTCGATATCCATGGTAGCGATGACCACGCGCATCTGCCCAAATATGATGTCGCGGGCCAATTCACGAACTTGGTTCATGTTTTGACCGAGCAGACGTTCGGCGGCGTTTTCCATCACGCCCGGCTCGGTTGAAATACCAACGGTAAAAGTGGAAGGCGTGTTGACCCGGATGTTCTGCTTGGAAAGAGCCCCCTCCAACTTGATCTCAATGGGAATGGGAGTAAGATCCAACCACTCGGAAGCTTGGATTAGCGGTACGATGAAAGCAGCACCACCATGAATACACTTGGAGGACCGCCCTCCCCCCGTCTTACCGTAAATGACGAGAATCTTGTCGGAGGGACAACGCTTATAGCGAGCGAAGAAGAAGACAAGGGTTCCAAGAATGACAAGGACAAGCGAGACGATTATGGCTAATTCCGGCATGAGGTTATACCTTTCTTGTTAGATTTGGTTTAGATAAATTTTTACGCTTTAGTTCAATCAGAAGATTTTTCATGGGTCTCTTGTTCCAGGCTTTCAACCAAGAGAGTCTGACGATCGACGAGAGACTTGACGCGTACAGCTGTACGGTTTCCAAGTTTTTCGTCGTGGTCGGTTAAAGCCCTTACGGTGCGCATACGGCCTTGCACAAGAACCTCGACTTGCCCCATGCCCTTGCGATTGGGAGGTATGGGAAGATAGACATTCCCCACCTCTCCGATGGCATTGGAATAATCGAGTGTACCCTCCTCTCGCAGGCTGAACATATAGCGCATGAGGTAGAATACCGTGCCGAGGAAAATGAGCCCGACCACCGTGGCTACGAAGGTAGCCGCTCCTAAACCGTAATCTTTCTCGCTCGTAAGCATGGACACCCCAGTCCACCCAAAGCCCGTGAAGAAGGCCCCAACGGTACGGATGGAAAACAAGCCCGTGTCTCCGGTCTCGCCCGCTTCCATGCCATCGGCATCGAAATCCGTATCGGCCCCGATGAGAGTCAGTACCATCTGGATGGCAAGAATA
>CAZWTI010000383.1:0-2722 GCA_964637065.1 uncultured Puniceicoccaceae bacterium | reverse complement strand
GCCTCCTGCAGCCACGCGGCAAAGGTATCGCTGCCCAACCCCTCCCTGCATTCCGCGACCCAGATAATAACTCCTCCCTCTCGCACTGCGTGCACGGCGTTGTCTAGGGCCTTCTGCGCCTGGTACATGTTGACATCTAGCGGATAACCCCCAGCACTAACCAGCACGATATCGGCCAACTCGGAGATCGGCACCGCCCCGCGTGCGACCACGGCCTCGCAACCCCGGCGGTGGGCCGCCTCGACGTCGCCGGCGAAAGCGCCGACGATGCGGTGGTGGTCATCGACGATCACATTGAGGATAAAATCGACGCCGAGCATCGCCACGCCCTCTTCGAGATCCTCGCGCACCGGATTACCGCCAAGGCGGCCGGTGGTGGCCCCTGGTTGGGTCATCAGGCTGTGGTTGGCCGTGATGGTGGCCTTGGAGGCACAACCAGGTAATATCGACTTGGCCCCGCCGGAAAAGCCAGCGAAATAGTGGAATTCGAGATTGCCCAGACAGATTCGCACGTCGGCATCGACCAGCGGTCGGAAGAGTTCCACGGGGGTGCCGTGCGCGGTGACACCGAGACGAACCACGGCTTCCTGGTCGTGATTTACAACCTCTACCCACCGGTAAACATCAGCCCCAACCATTTCCTCCAATTCGACTGAAGTCTGTTCGCGGTGCAGCCCCAGAGCCACCACGATTGTGACATCAGCGGCGGCGACTCCCGCTGCGAAGAGTTCCGCCAAAACCGGCGGCAATAGGCGGTCGGAGGGGCAGGGGCGGGTCATATCGCTGATGACGATGGCGACCTTCCGGCCCGGACCAACGCGCTGGCGCAGCGGCGCCGAGCCGATCGGATGGGCAAGCGCCTCCTGCAACAGGACGCGCTCGTCGCCGTGGTCGTTGCCACCTTCCGCGGGCAGCACCACCCCCAGCAGCCGGTCGTCGGGTACCGAGCAGCAGAGGTGGTCATCACCGAAGGGCAATTCGATTTGGCCCATCGGTCCTCCTAGTCCACGGAGCAGGCGCCGGCGCCGCGAGGATCGCCGCAAGTCCCGCACGGGCCGATCGGCGCGGGGGCGGCCATGGCACCGGAAGAGACGGCGAAATTCGACAGTTTCTTCTCCAGCCCAGTGCTATCACAGGTCGGGCAGACGGGTTCGGCCGCGCCTTGGACCAGTTGCTCGAAAGCCGCGCCGCAGGTCGTGCAATCGTATTCAAAAATGGGCATGGTTTATGCTCCGTGGAGGGCCGGTTGGTAGAGGCCGACGCTGTAGAATTCGTAGGATGCCGCCTTGTCGGGAAAATCCATTACGTGCACCGTAAATCGGGAGGGCACACCAGTATCGGGCATGTGATCGCGGAAGAAGCCGCTGTAGGCCTCGGCGTAGGCCTTATAGATTCGCTGCTGCTCCTCCTGAAAGAGCTGAGGCTCGACCAGCGGGTTGATGTCCTTGGGCTGGGCCCCGAAGGCGTGCTCCTCGATAAAGTCGATCTTGGCGATCGAATCACAGATGTCCGCCTCCTGCAGCCACTTTTCCCAACTGCGAAACACCAGTTCGACCTCGACCGAGGGCTCCATACGCACCAGTTCGTCGCGCTCGAGTACGCCCTTGGCCGAATGGCCGCCGGTCAGTCCCGCGAAGTAGATCTTGAGGTCGCCCCCGTCCAATTGCTCGGTCACCAGCGCCGACAGAGTCGGATGGTCGCCACCGTAGTAATACGTCAGGCGTCCGCGCTTCTTGATATTGAAAGCCATTTTTCTCCCTTCCATTATCTTGACGTCAAAGTGCTTCCACAAGAATCTCGGCCCAATGCCGCGCTCTAAGCCCGGTGAAATCAGAAATCTGGTGGCGGCACGAAGTACCCACCGCCGCGATCTCGGCATCTGCCGGCGCCTTTGCCAGAGCGGCGAAGAGTCGCTCCTCTCCCACTAGCCGCGATACCTCGTAGTGTTCTTTCTCATAACCGAAACTCCCGGCCATGCCGCAACAACCCGAGGCAATCTCCTCGACCCGGAAGTTGGGCGGCAGGTCGAGCACCGCCAGCGTGGCCGCGGTGCCCGAGAGCGCCTTTTGGTGGCAGTGGCCATGCACCAGAATGTGGCGCGCAGTAGAAGTGAATTCGAGATTGAGGCGCCCGGCGCGCACTTCGCCGGCGAGAAAATCCTCGAGCATTACCGAACGCTCAGCTACCGCCACCGTCTGCGGCTCGTCGATCAGGTCGCGATAGTCGTCGCACAAGGCCGATATGCAACTCGGCTCCAGGCCTACAATCGGGACGCCCTCGGCCGCATAAGGCGCCAGCACTTCGACATTTTGTCGCGCCATCTCGCGCGCGCGGTCCAGAAAGCCCTTGGAAATCAGCGGCCGCCCGCAGCAGACTTTCTTATCAACCAGCACGACCTCGTAGCCGGCGCGTTCGAGGATGATGGTCGCCGCCACACCGATAGTCGGCTCGTTGTACTCAACAAATGTGTCGTTGAAAAGCACCACCCGTCCCTTGTTGCCTTCGGTTTTATGCGCGCGCCCGGCAAACCAGTGCGAAAAAGTCTCGTTAGCGAAAGCCGGCAACTTACGGCGTTGGTCGATCCCGAACATCGCGTCGAGCAGCCAGCGGTTGGGGCGACTGCCGCCGATCCAGTTGGAAAGTGGGGCCAGAGCCGAGCCCCAGCGGCTGATGCGGGCTATATTGGCAAAGAGACGCGAGCGCAGCGAGAAGCCGTGCTCCC
>CAZWTI010000382.1:0-4125 GCA_964637065.1 uncultured Puniceicoccaceae bacterium | reverse complement strand
GTCGATGGCAACAAGCCACGCACCATTAGCTTCTGGGCCTATTTAAACGGCAACAGTTCAGGGAGTCAGGCAGGTTTTTATGGTTATGGGGATTTAGCCTGTCCGAATGGAACAAATAAATACTGGGCCATCCGCAACATTCGGGACAATAACTACAAGCGTTTTATAAGCCAGCACTGGTGCTGGGACCCTTCGGTGAATCATAATATTGATCTTCGCAACCGATTGACTCACATAGCCCATATTTATACAGGCACCAACGTACAAGTGTACGTCGATGGCGTAATTAGAGCCAATTGGATTCGAACACAAATAAGCACTGGATCGAGCCAGACGTTTCAGTTTGGACGTTGGAGAAACAATGGAGCCGCTTACTTCAAAGGCTGGCTCGATGACTTGCGAGTATATGATGCAGCACTAGATCAAGGTGAGATTGGAGAAATTTTACTTGGAAACGACCTAACCGAAAATACCGTTTATCTGCAGCACCGCATCCAAGCAGACAACAACCCGACCGCCTACGGCGCGAACAACTTGCCTCAGGGTTTGAGTGTAGACACTTTTTCGGGGGAAATTACCGGCAAACCCTTGTTGGTGGGTTCCTTCGACGTAAATATGACGGCGACCAATCTCGCGGGTACCGGCATCAAGTCCATCACCTTCGTTGTCGATCCAGCTGCTCCTCAGGTTGCAACAACGGCCCCTGCCGAAATAGCTTCCACCTCGGCCAGACTTGCGGCCCGCGTACTCAACGATGGTGGGCAACCCCCCACGCTCTCCTTCTTCTGGGGTGACAACGATGGTGGAGAAAATCTGGAAGTGAACGCCACCAACGACTTGAGTTGGGATTATCGCATCGATCTTAACGGAACCTTCACCGACGGTGCCGTGAGTGCCTTCTTGACGGGCCTCGACCGCAATAGCACGTATTTCTACCGTGCAGTAGCGGGCAACACGGTAAGCCCCGTGGTCTGGAGTGTCCCGAGGGAATCAGGTCTTGCCGCATGGTGGCGGCTTGATGAATCTTCGGGGACTCACGTCTCGGATTCGATCGGAGGACGGTCCGGTAGACTCGTCGGGATAGGCTCGGGAGACCGTATCTTCGGTCGCGTAGGCAAAGCCCTGCGCTTCGGCGGCGCGGGCGAGCACGTTTCCGTACAGGGCTATAAGGGAATAGGGGGCAAGAATCCCCGTAGCGTCTCGGCATGGATTAATACAACGGATGCCAACGGCACCTTGGTCTCTTGGGGCACTAACGCCAATGGCGCCCGCTGGACCTTGGCCCTTCAGAACGGCAAGCCAAGGCTCGACGTGGGGGGGGGACACGTATTGGGCTCCACTTCCCTCGCCGACGGGAAATGGCGTCACGTCACCTTCGTCTTCCCGGCCATCGGGACGGATGTCAAGGATGTGGTCATATATGTCGATGGCTCCACGGATATTATCGCCTCTTCCACAGCCAGAGCCATCAACACGGGTTTCGGCGATGACCTAACCTTTGGTTCGAACCCAATCACCAACGATCACTACGAAGGCCTTCTCGATGAAGTTCGCTTATATGACGCCGAATTATCGTCCAACGACATTGCGGGACTTTTCCTCAACGGCACAATGCGATTCAGGACTTCAGACCAACCCTCTCCGCCGGTAGTCGAAGTCCTTAAAGTAAAACCCACCTCGGGCGGGACCGCTACCGTGACCGGAGAAGTGGTGGCATATGATACAACCAAACCAATCGTTAAAATCTACTGGGGAGACGAGGATGCCGGACCAACAACCGCAATCGACGAGAACAACGCCTCAAAATGGGACGGTATGATTACCGTCAACTCAGGCAATGCACTTGGAAATGGTGAGTTCAACGCCACCATCACGGGTATGACTCCGGGCAAGCTCTATCACTTTAGGGCTTTTGCCGATTCCGGAAGCGATGGGGATGACTGGTCGAGTGGCGACCCAACGGTAAGAGCCGATTTGTCAGCCTACTGGCGCTTCGACGAGGAAAGCGGGCCTCTCGCCCTCGATTCCACCCGCAACAATCGAGACGTCGCCCTGATAAACTTCGGGAACAGCAACTCTCGAAGCCAAGGATTCGTGGGCAAGGCCTTGGTCCTCGAGGGTACGGACGACTGGGTGAATCTCGAAAAGGACGCATTTTTCCTCAAGGACTCCTTCGACGGTCGTACCGTCAGCTTTCGTTTCAAGGCCCCGTCCAAATATTTCGTGGGACCCGCCGTCACCCGATATGATGACATCGTCGGCTATTGGCCAATGGACGAATCGAGTGGTACAAATGCAGCCGACGCCGGCCCGCTGAAGAATGACATCACCCTCAAGAATGGGGCATCGTTCGTACCGGGAAAAGTTGCCGAAACCTATGCCGCAAGCCTAGACGGAACAGATGACATACTCGACATCCCCAATTCATTAATTCTGGGAGCCTTGCACGAGGGAGATTACACGATTTCCGCATGGATTCGCAACGATGGCGCCGACATCGGGTCTGACCCGGACGGCTTGGTTTGGAACAAACTCACCGGCGCGGGCTACACGGGTGGCCAATCCGACGCCATGATCAGCGACATCCAGAACCTTCTTATCCGACAACCCGCGGGATGGTCCGACTTCACCTCCGGCCCCGGTGACCGCGGACTTGACTTCAACACCGACGCGGACTTCCGTAACGCAGGCATCGGCATCAACCAGAACGACAACTACATGAGCTTGTTCATCGGTTACTTCAAAGCCGACGTCGCCGGTGATTATCTATTCCGCATACAAGACCGCGACGACGCTGCCGGCATTTGGCTGGACCTGGATCAAGACGACCTCTTTGAAAGAAGCGGCGGCGGCGGGGACGAATTGCTGGTCGGCACTCGCCAAAACGTAACCAAGACGGTGAGCCTTGCCCCGGGCATCTATCGTTTCGCCGTCGCTCACGCCGAATGGGGGGGCGGCTCTCGAATTGAAGCTCGTTTCCAAGCCCCGGTCGGCAGCTCCGGCCCAACCACCTTGACCACCATCAAGCCGGCGGAACACTCCCAATTCGGTGTCCCTGCCACAAAGCAAATCATAGGTCTCGGCGAAATGGGCATTTACCTCGCTCCCGGCAATGTCTTCCGCTTCAGGCACGAAACTACAACGGGACCGGTAACGGCGGATGCCAACAGTACCGTTGCAGGAGGCTCTTGGTATCACGTTGCCGCCGTCGTAAATACCGCCGATGCCAGAATTTACCTGTACGTCGACGGTACTCTCGCCGCCTCCACGGAAGTACCTTTCGGCGCAACGCCGATTGATCTTCCACTCAACAAACATTGGCGAGTCGGAAGTTCCGAAAAGGCTTTCTCATCATTCTTCCAGGGATCATTGGATGACCTTCGCCTTTACAAAACTTCACTCACCGCCTCGGAAATCGCCTCCATCTACAACGACGACGTGTCTTCTACTCCTAAAGCCGCTCATGTCTCGCAAATGCTCTATGACGAGGGCGGAGATGCGGATGGATTAGGCATAAAATTGGACGGAGGCATTCTTTCTGCAAAGATCAAGGCGGGAGCAAATGAACTGGAAGCAGTTCATTCCGTTAACTTGGCAGACGAAAATTGGCACCACGCGGCAGTCACGTTCGGCGATTCTCCTCGAAGCTTTATGCTTTATATAGACGGTGAGGCAAGCGGTTCACCTCAGTTGCTGTCCACCTCCACAGTGCCCGCGCACGCCGATCCGCCGGCCCTCGGGAAAGTCAATGGCACGGCCGTTTACACGGGCCCAGGATACTTCAAGGGCTTGTTGGATGAATTCCGAATTTACGACAGAGGACTAACAGAAGAAGAGGTCACCCAAATCTATAATGGCGTCTTGCGTAATGCGGGCGTCGTCTCCCTACGAGCTTTCGAACCTCCCCAAAAAGTCACCACGCCCGCCACGGAAGTCTTCCCCGACAAGGCAATCCTAAATGCCAAGGTGGCTTCAACCGGTGGAGTCATCACAGTCATAGCCGATGTGCGAGACATTACCTTCGGTGTCGACACAGCTCCGGGAATCGTCGCTTGGTATTCGGCCACCGACATGGACGGTGACGGTGAAGACGATTTGGGTACCACCCACCAAAACGGCCAATCA
>CAZWTI010000381.1:0-12455 GCA_964637065.1 uncultured Puniceicoccaceae bacterium | reverse complement strand
ATATGCGGCCCGTGGTGGGGGTGGGGTAAAATCCCCCCGGGGCCTGTTGGGGGTTTTTTATCGTTGGCCCTTGTTAGCCAATCGTGTCCAAAAAGGTAAACTCCCTGCCCCCCCCCCCCCACAATGGCATCGTTGGCAATTACAATGGCCCAAACGTCATGGACTCCGGCTAGGGAGGGAGCCCAATTTGCGTAGAAAATACCTTTTGCTCCGATGCTCAAGGCAGGGACTCCGGCTGTTCCGGCCAATTCCCCATTGTCCATGAAGGAAACCTCCGTAATGGGGGATCCCAGTCGTCTGGCCGCAGCCACCAAGGAGATTTGGCTGCCCAACGCAAAAGTTCTTGGACTCGTCACCCCCAAAACAGTCTCGGTTGCATCGGGAGCCACCCAATGAATAGTCGGTGGGTCATTAGATTGGGCGGTAAGGCGAATATCCACGGGCTGGGAAACAACATGGTTGCCATCTGCATCATTGGCAATGGCTCGAATGGTGTAGTCGCCCCAATCATATTTCGATGCATTGAAGTCCAATTTGTACGCATGGCTTTGGGCAATGCGCGAGGCGTCGCCCAATTTTGAATTGTTTAAATAAAAACTGACTGAGGAGGGTGCGTTCCCCGGACCGTCAGAGTCGAAGGCACGAGCGACCAGCGGGAAGAAGCTCTTGTTCTTGATGTTGCGAGCCGGAGGATAGGTAACCCTAACGGTGGGACGAATGCCGATGAAGGGTTGGATGTCTATGGTCGCGTAATCCGAGACTGCATAATTGCCCTCAGTGTCGATGATCTCGGCAAAGATGGCATGCCGGCCAATGGAAAAAATCTGGTTGGATCCAAAAGGTGCCGAAGCTGAGGACGAGATGAGAGTGCCGTTGTCCAGAAAACGAACTTCGCTAATGTTCGTCTCGGACGTTGCGTTTGCCTCGAGAAAAACTTGCTGCGCCCCGTGACCCCCGACGAACTCGACATAGGTACTGCGCCGAGAATATCCCGAACCTCCGTTGTTCCTGATCGTTCCAATTATCTGGCCATATCGGTTAGAGGAGCGGTTCAGGTCCACGACGGCAGTGAAATTCGCTCCGTTGCCCGAACCAAAGAACTCCATCCTCGGCGTCGATACGTAGCCTGCACCGGAATCTCCCCTGGGAGGGCTAGTGCGCACAAGCAGGACGTCGCCGATGGGATTAAGAAAGCTCCAGTTGACCACGACATCGCCCTGGGCCTGTCTGGCGCCGGTTCGAACGGCTCGAATTATCGTAGGATGCCCTGTTTCTGAAGCGGAAGGGTCAGATAACTGGTTTATCGCCTTGAGGTTGACCAAGGGTTGCTTCGTTCCGGGCACCACGTTAACGGTGACGGGGTCCGACATGCCCGTGTTGTTGAAGTCGTCTTTTGCCACGGCGTAAATGGTGTAGGTTCCAACAGCAGGCGGCTTCCATTTCTGTAATGCGGTGAACACGTTCGTTCCGCCCGATGAGTTCTCGTCGAAGGTTGTGGTCCCTATGGGCGTGGTGTTGTCATCAAGATAAAATTCCATTTGGGTCACGTTTCCATCCAAGTCGAATGCTTGAGAGACTAGCCATGTCTCGGAGACGGAGGTGAGGGTCGTGCCGTTGACCTCGGGGGGGGGGTTCTTGAATGAAAGGGCAGGGATGTTGAGATATGAGGCCACGGGCATTATCTCTATGGTCCCATATTCAGAGACGATGGAGTTGCCGTCCTTGTCCAGAGCCTCGATTTCCACGGTGTGGTTTCCTACGGTCGTGGCGTCCCAAGAAAGGGTATAGCGGTCCAGAGTAGTGCCATTGGCGTCGACGTTGGCCTCGACCTTGCTGTCCACTAGAAGACGGACGGTTTCCACGTCACGCTCGGGATCCATTACCTCCGCCACGAAATGAACGGGGCCCCCTTCAGACAACTTGAGGCCTTTCTTGGGAGCAACGTGGGTGATGGTGGAAGCCAAACCCCGGACCACCTTTATCTTCTTGATCTCGGAGAGAGCGAAGTTACCGACCTCGTCACGGGCCATTGCGTGGATTTCATGAACGCCGAGAGAGACGTTTGGTCCGGCGCTCCAATCTGCGGCGTAGGCAGAAATCGTGTCGCTTCCAATAGAAACGCCATCCGCAAAGAACTCGACATAGGTGATGTTGGCATCGGCAAGAGGAGCTGAAAAATTACCGTCGGCGGCGGCATCGGCGATTATCCGCAAGGATTCCCCTTGCACAACCTCGCTCGGCAAGTCGTGAAGTCGAATCGCAGGTTGGGCTCCCTCCCCGGTGGTAGCCGTGAAGGTAGCTGGGGTCGTAGCCACATGATTGCCGCTGTTGTCCAGCGCAAGAGCATAAATAGTGTGTAGGCCGGGGTTGGTCACGTTCCACTCACCGGAAAAGCAGGAAACCACCACCCCTTGCAAAGTCGCTCGTTGTCCGTCCAGAACGTCTCGCACATAGGTGCGGGGAATTTCAAATAGGAACTCCCCATTGGCATAGAACTTCACGGCGATCAGTTCGCCGTCGGGATCAAACGCCATTGCTTGAATCGGGATGGTGGATTTCGAGGTGACGGCTTGATATGGGGAAAGGATCCCTTGGACCGGTTGACCTGATACAGCACCAAAATTGCCGGTCGACGATCCTGCTGGACGCCCGTTATTGTTATTAATATGCATTTCAATTTCGGGCCGAATGGATCCCGTGAAGGGATTCACTTCAATTTCCACGGGCTGGCTTGAACCGATGACGACCCCGGTGTTGTCGTAAGCCTCGGCGATGAAGGTATGAACGCCCGGGGCAGACGCGGTCCACGAACTGGTGTATCGTCCGGTGGTAAAGGCGCCAAACTCGACCATGGGACCATGGGCGGTTCCATCCACGAAAAGGTCGACCCGGCCGATGTCCCCACGCGTGACGTTCGCGTCCACGACGATGGGGACGATACTGTGTTGCGCGTAGACCCTGCGATTGGGTTTCATGTCCTTGGGATCTATGATCACTATGGTTGTGCTCGATCCCGTCGTGTTGGTCACGTTGGTGACGTGGTCGGTAGGCAAGGGAAGAGATACCTTGCGGTCATGGACGTAGATATCGCGGAACCCGTTGCCATCGGTAGCGACTTGATTGTTGGCCCCAAAGGCGAGTCCGCCCAATCCGCCTGCATCGGTGCTGAAAATGACGAAGCGGCCGTCCGCGCTGATTGAGGGAGAACGACTAGAGGGCGAGGCGGGTTCCCCGAAGGAGCGAACGGGATAGCCAAAGGAACTGACGCTAACGCGTTCGTTGCGTGCAGTCTTGTTTTCGTCGCCTCTGTGGAACAGATAAATATCTGAACTTTCGTTATCCAAGGAAAAATCCTCGGCGATTTCCGAAAGGCCATAAATGACTGGATCCGGACCGATGGTCGCCGATCCGAATTCATATCCCGAGCCTTGGGTGAGAAGGTTGCTGCCCACAAAAACAGACAAGGCGTTGGGGTTGCTGGAAGTGAAGCGCCCGGTAATGGCTTGCAACTCTAGCTTGGTGCCGTCCGAGATGGCCACCACGCCGTCCAATGGATCCGAATTTTGATCGGTTGACCAAGTTTGCCTAACGGCATCCCCAATGTCTTCAAGCAAATCGCTCGTGGGCGTGAATGGAGAGAACTGGATGCGCTTGGTTGCTGGATTCCAGCCAGGCACTGGTGTGTTTCGGTCGAAGGTGATCACCAAGGATTGCCTGCGGTCGGAAATAGTGAGGGTCTCTCCTTGCAGGGCATTGAGGTTGGCCAAGGCAAGGGACGCCTTCTGGATAAGCAGCAGTTCGCCTGAGCCCCCTACGCGCACCAAGTCCAAGTCCATCAAGGCATTCGAGCCGTCGCCATCAATACGAAGAGAAAAATCCTCGGGAAGGCGATTGGAGGAGGTCTTCGGGTATCCGAATCCCACATCATCCAGCTCAACCTGCAGGACAGATCCGGTATGGCGAATGGTTCCCGCTTGAAAACCTTGGCCGGCCCGGGGATTGTCCACGGAAACCTGTGTTTCGCCCGGATTGTATCCGGTGCCGGGGACGAGGACGTCGACGGCGATGATTCTGCCACCGCCATCCACCTTGTATGAGGCGATCGCACCTGAACCGCTTCCCGAAACGTCAATAATCCGCAGGAATCCGTCTTCATAGCCAATCCCGGGATCGGTGATCTCGATTTCAGTAATGCCTCCGCCCAGAGTAAGCCGGGAGGTCGCACGCCTGCTCTGATGATTATAGAAAACTTTTCCATCCGGTCGCGTGACGTTACTATCCAAGAGATTCGAGGATTGAGTGCGATAGGCAACGAGGCTGCCGTCGTAACTCAGAGAGGGTTGACGGCTGAAGGAATTGCCGCCTACTGCCTCGAGGCTTTCGCTGACCCGTACGACCGCACCGCCAACATCCGTACGGTTGCCCTCGTCGAAG
This sequence comes from uncultured Puniceicoccaceae bacterium, assembly GCA_964637065.1. Taxonomy (GTDB): domain Bacteria; phylum Verrucomicrobiota; class Verrucomicrobiia; order Opitutales; family Seribacteraceae. The sequence goes on along the minus strand of CAZWTI010000381.1, from coordinate 8,021 downwards.
CGTATCATCTTATCGATATCCACGAGATAAACGTCCCCACCCTCATGAGAAAGATTGGCAATGGCGACAGCCTCGCGAGGCAGCACACCCGTATCGAGAGGGTGTTGGGCAATGGAAACCACAGGCTGTATATAACCCGAACCGGGATTTGTGACGTTGATGGAGGTAACCTCTCCATTGCTATTTATGGTAGCCTCGGCCGTCGCCCCGAAGCCGGGACCGAGGCTGTCCGTAATGGTGATGGAAGGGGCAATGGCATAGCTGACACCTGAAACCGAAATCGTGATGGAAACGACACCCCTTCCGGTGATGAGGTTTCGACCCATGGAGGAAAAGGCCGCGAACTTGCCGTCCCCGCTAATTGCCGCTTCCGTGCTGTGACCACCCGTCACCTCCGCATAAAGGTCGGCGGTTCGACTAAGGCGAAAAGTGCTGTTTTGTTCCTCGTCCCAAAGAAATATGTCTGAAAACCCGTTGGTATCACTAGCCTCGGTCGCGGACGTGGCTGGATCGTCGGCAATCAAATTTGGCGAATAAGAAGAATAGACCACGCGTTTCCCGTCGTCGCTGATGTCGGGCTGAAAACTACCCGACGTCACACTGGATGAATTGGCCGCATGTGGACTGGGCAATGAGATTGCCTGCAGATTCCTGGTGGACATGTCATAGAGAAATATGTCGGAGGATGCGGGGTTCGGGTCGACCCCTAGATTGTCTGCGAAGGACTCGAAGGCGATTCTCGATCCATTTGAATCGATGACCGGTGAAAAGGAGCCGCCGTTTGAGTCGCCGCCAGAGGAGGACACTGAAATCCTGATGGTTTGGCTTAGTATCGTGTCGTAAAGATATACGTCGGCCAGGCCATTGTTGTCGCCTACAACCAAATTATTTGCATAGGAATAGAAAACCACATATCCGCCATCGGGACTAATGGAAGGGGCATAGGATCCGTCATTTCCATTCGTAACTTGAATGGGGGCATTTGTTTCCCTGTGCAGGAAAATTTGGGACACGCCGCCAATAATGGATTCGTAGACGGTGGACTTGCCGTCGCCGGCGACGTCGGGGGAATCGCTAAGAGTGGTCGTATTGGTCGAAAGAAGGTCCGTTTCGCCATTCGTGGCCGAAAAAATAGTAAGGGAGGGACTGGCGTCACCTGACGTCACGGTCCCATTGAGTTCGGCCAACACGAAAAAAGTGCCGTGGTAATTCCCGGGCAGCGTTTGGACCCAGTCCATGTTGATGGTTTCGCCCGGATGCAGCGGCGCACCCTGGTTGTTCCCCGAGGCATTGATTCTGCGAAGTATAAAGTCGTCAGCCCCTATATTCGAGTTGTCCCGGGACAGTGCGATTTGAATGTTGTTCACTTGGTTGACGGGGACGGAGGCATCGCCAGTGTTGCGGTATTGCAAGTGCATGTGGACAGGATTGCCGGAAAAGAAGGTGCCATCTTCGTGCTTGAACGAAACAAGCTCGATGTTTGGGGACCCTCCCACTGTAAGGGAGATGGTTTGAGCGTTGTTCGTTTCGTCTGTTTCGACCACGAGGTCGGGATTGCCGGGATCAACTGTCACTTGTACGGAAAATTGGTCGCCCGGGTTGGCGTCGGCAGGAATGCGAAGTTTTTCCACTCGGACGTTTTGCAGATTTCCGGAGATCCCTTGTCCTGAGGAGTTCACCACAGTGTATTCGCGATCAACCACGTTTCCGCCGGGATCAAGCAAAAGGGCCTCGGCCGAGATCAGCACGGTCGGGTCGGTATTGGCTGTTCCATTCTTATCTACCGTAAAAGTTACGCCTACGTCGTCGCCCGGAAAAGCACTTGCGGGTCCCTGCAGGTTGGCGATCGAGAGATCGGGAACGGTTATGTTGAAGGCTTCGATATGCTGGTTGTTTGCGGTGTTGGTGTCGCGGGCTGCCGTAACCGTGTCAACGGCACTCCATCCAGCGTTAAATTTGGCCGCTTGGGAATAATCCAGTGTAAAGGTGTAGGAAAATGTCCTCGACGCTCCGGGGTCTAAGCCGTCGACGATGTTGTCGCCTGCCGTGAATATTTCCGTTCCCTGACCTAGTATGCGAAGTGTGTGCGAAAGGGTTTCGCCCGTGAGAAAAGGATCGGTTCCCGTATTCTGAACGGTGACGGTGACTCCAAACTCCGTTCCCACGGGGACTCGTGCATTGCCATCCCCGGTCACGACCACCGAGCCGGTGGCATCGGGCGCACCCCAAAGCACGGCCGAAAACAGGGGCAAAGCCGAAAACAGGAAAATCCTGCGGAGAGAGCTAGACAATCGTCGCAACATTGTGGAAGGTGGAAGAGGTAAAATATTGCTTTAGCAAAGACATTGGCAAGTAGAGAAAATTTCGGCTTTCAGCTGTTCTGCTCCTATGGATTCACCCATTGGTCCGTTGAAAAGTCGTACATCTTGTTCGTGCTCCCCGCATCCAGATATAGCCAATCCGCTGCGTGCTTGTAGAAATAGGGATACGCCCCGGAAGATGTCCAGAGCCATGCATTTTGGTTCGCGCTCCAGAGCCAGTACCCTTCGGCCCCATCTTTTGAGACGTACAGCCAACCCAGACTCTCATGGTACACCCAAGATGCAGTATTGGCGTAAAAGTGCCCAAGCCAGGACGAGCGTTTCCATCCAGCTTCTTCCGCCGTTTCCGCTTCTAGCGCAAGGGCGTTGCCAAGTCTAACGGTTATGTCAACCGTTCCGGAGAGGCCTTTGCCGTCCGCCATATGAACGCCCACGCTGATTTCATCGGAGAACAAAGGCAGTTCGTCGGGATCCTCCAACAAGAGCTGGCCTGCTGCATTAAGGGAGAAAGCCACTTTTCCGTCTAGATCGGCATCGGGGTTGCCGGAGCTTATGGAATATTGGATTCCGTCACCATCGGCATCAACGCCCCCGACAACATGTACGACTATGCCTCCGCTCCACAGATCGGTGGGCAAAAAGGCCTCTGAGTCGGCTGCCTTTGGCGGAAATACGTTTACGCCGGCGAAAGAATCCCTTTGCCCGGAAAGCGATTCCTTTGTCTGTGACTCCGAAAGCGAAATGGGAGTCCCGCCCTCTATGCGCAGTTTCTCGAATCCTGATACTACACTGTCTTCGACCACCGCCTGGATCTTGGCCAAGTCAATGGCGAGTGCCTCGGGTTGAACATTGGTTGCTTGGGATTCGACTATGAGTTCGTCTGCGGAAACGAGCAGCCGAGCGGCGCCTTCAAGATCCGATCCCCCTAAGTTCGAGCTAAAGCCGGCGGTTTCGACGACTGCTCCCAAAACAACCTGCATTTGGGTTTCGTCGCCAAGCGGAACCGCTTGCCCGGAGGCAATCTTCTTCGCTACTTCGGCAACAAGAAGCAGGGTGGCGTTTTTCTCGTCGATGGCGCTATCGGAGACATACTTAACAAAAGCGCCTGCTTGGCGAATGGCATTGGCCACCCTGGCGCTCGCGGCCAAGGTCGACCCAGCCGAGGCATCTCCGGAAGAAGCTGCGGCAATTGGATCGTAGGAGAAGACGTCCACGTTTTCGGGAACGCCCAAAGCCTCGATCGTCTTTCCTTTCGCTTCTTCCCTAGTAAGGTTTTGGTCAAGGAGAGCCGAAACTAGTGTAGTGAGTGGATTCACGACGGTTGAGTTCGCATCGGCTTGATACACTCCTGCAAAGGGCTCGAGCGTGGAGGCATCTATCCCTCCCGATACACGAATCCTGCCTTCATCAAAATCAATGATCCCGTTGAAATTAAGGTCCGCCTTGGCGAGCTCTTCTTTCGTAAAGGCAAGTTGGTAGGCGCCATTTTCGTCGGTGGTGACTGGTTTCGAGAGATCGTGCGTCCCGTTGCCGTCGATGTCGAAGATGACGTTGGCCCCCACCAAGTATCCGTCCATTGCCTTCCCCGAGAGCACAAGTCCCCATTCCTCCACATGAATGGTTCGTGTGGCGTTGTCAGAAAGGTTTGAGGAGTCTTGTACCTCATAGTTTATGACATAAGTCCCGGAGGTATTAACGTCCACGGACTCCAAACCTGTCACAACGACGGCGGCGGTCAGGTCGCCTTTGTAGGCATCGGCGGCGGCATATCCGGGATCGAAGAAAGGTTCTCCCTTGTTTAAGTTAATGGTCTCGTCGCCGTAAAGGGTCAGGACCGGGGGCATGGTATCGGCCACGATGACCGTGCGGGAAACGGAGGCTTTATTCCCCGATTTGTCGGAGACGGAATAAGTGAGGTAATAAGTCTGGAGGGCGGTCCCAACTGTTCCGGAGACGTTCACGTCGGCGCTCAGGTTCCCATCCACTGCATCGATTGCGGTAACCCATGGATCGATCCACGTTGTCCCTGCCTCATGTACCATTTCGCTATTGCCGGTCAAATTGAGGTCGGGGGGGAGGTTGTCCGTAATCACGAAGGTTCTCTCTGCCGTGCCCACGCTGCCTGCCTTGTCGCTTGCCGAATAAACCATGCGATAGACCCCATTCGGAGCCGAGTCGGCAACCTTCAGGATGCCGCTGCCCTTGGTCGCATTGATTTCGGTAATACTGATAACTTCGCTCGCATTGCCCCCAATCTGGATGTCTTGTGCGCTGATTTCACCATCGAAGGCGTCACTGGCATAGGGCTTCAAGTGGATCACTTCATCACCGGGGTTCAAGTAAACCGTCTCGTTGGATTCGTTGCCATGCACGTCGGCAATGGGCAGGAGGACGAGCATGGGCGGTGGATCGGTAACGACGAAATTAATCCCGGCCCGATCTCCGGAAAGAACACCGTCCCAAGATCCGGCATAGGTTCCCGAAGGCTCGCCGTTATCAAAGATTTTGTCCCCGTCTCGATCGATAAAGGCAAAGAGTTTGTAGGTTATGCCTTTGGGCAGATTGCTAAAGTAGTAGTAGGTGGCGGCGGCGGGATCGAAGGTTTGATAAGGGTATGGTGAAGCGGTGATGTTGTCTCCCTCCGCAAACTCATCGGGTCCGCTGATTGAGGCGGTGACGTACAATTTCCCGCCCATATCCCCGTAGAAATAAATGTAGCCGGAGGCGTAGGCTCCCCCTTGGGCAGGTTGCGTTGGATCCAGCCCAAAGGTCACCTCCACGCCGTCACTCCACCCGTCGCCATCTGTATCGAAAACCAAGGGATCCGTTTTCGAATTATTGTTCTCTGCATCATATATGGTCGTGATCTCGACCTTGTCCGACAGACCATCGCCATCCGTGTCTGCAAGTAGGGGATTGGTGCTATAAGTGTTGTTCTCATCGAAATCGTTCAAGCCATCGCCATCGGAATCCGCCCAGTTCGGGTTCGTAAGCAGAACTAGTTCCTCCATATTTGTCAGGTTGTCGCCGTCGAGGTCCGCCGACATGTCGATGGTGCCCGAATTGAATGTGCCAAAATAACGGTCGAGCCACAATAGGGTGGAGTTTTCCTCGACCACGTGCAGGCCCGAAGCCGAAACGTCAACTTCTGCATAAATGCCGGCATTTGATTCAAGTTCCGCTCGAACGGTGATTGCCCCGCTGCCCACTAGTGGGCGAAGGACCGCCCCCGTCCCTGTAGTCTCTTGGACGGCGACCGTCAAGCCGTCGGCGAAATAGCCTTCCCCAGAATCAAGCACCTCTATGTGCGTAATGGCTCCGGTGGAAGCATTTACCTCGGCTATCCTCGCCATGGCTCCCTTGCCATTGGAGCCTTCAAATACAAGCCTGCTTGTATCGCCAACGGCATAGCCTTTACCGCCGTCCAGTATGTCCACCGAGAGCAACCTGCCCTTCCGCAAGGTTGAATAGAGGGTGAGGGTGGCCGACTTGTTGTAATCCGCCGGCCCCGATCCCGTCAGGGTCGCCACTTCCGCACTATCTTGGGTAGAGGACTCGTTGAAATCCGAACGCCAAGACCAAGTCAACGGCTGTTTTATCACGATGTTGGCATTCACGTCCCAAACGGTTCCTTCGAAGACACGAGTTTCGTCTCCGGGGGAAAAATTGAAGATCAAGGTTTCGACTGCGTTTGCGGCGGAATCGGGCGAAATGGTCAACTTGTGTGGTTCGGTTTCGGTATGGTTCCAGTCGTCCAGCCAGAAATCAACGCCCGGAACGGTAGTCCTGTAGCGAATGTAGTACTTGTCCCCACGATCATGAAAAGCTGCCGACTTAACCCACAAGTCCAGCCTGCCGTCACTGCCTCCGTTGCTCAGACTTACGTCCAGCTCAAGCGTTCCCTGCCCCGTATTCCCCTCGTCAGGCTCAATCAGGAGGACGGGCTTTTCGCGAAAGCCGAATCCCACTCCCTTGAGGAAGGAGGCGCTTGAACCCCTGTCCGCCATAAAAAGTGAATCGCCGGACCAAACGAGCGTGCAATTCCCGTCCTTGATCCCAGACGCCTCGAGTACAAATCCGTCAAGACCGGCCAGCGGGACGGTTTGGGTCAGATCGTCTCCATCCGAAGAGGAGCGATGCACGATTGTGCGCAGGTACTGATTCTCGTGAAACACGGCAACATTGTAGAGCCCTGCATCCAAGTCGGGGAACGTGTAATAGCCATCCGAGTCAGTATAGGTCTCCACTCCCGTTGGAAGAATACCCCAGTGCCCATCCACCATTTCGCCCATGCCCGTGCCGAGGTAAAATTCGTCGTGCACGAGGACGGCTCCCCTACCATCTATGAGATCCTTGTTGTCGGAGATGTTGCGCCACATGCCGCCATCAAGGTCTTGGCCGAAACTGCTTCCCGAAAAATGATCCATGATCGCCTCGTAGGCCTTGCCTTCGGCGGACGAAGACTGTTTTGCCGTCACCACCTGGCCCGCGGCGAAATAAGTCATCGGTTCCCATTCGAGCACGTGCCACCAATGAGCATAGGGGACGGAATCGTTGACTTGTATCATGCCTCCCGTATCGGGTCCGTTGAAGCCCCTGAGATGGTAGAAGAATTCGGAGGGCGTGTTGCCGTCGACAAAGACGTCGACGTAGTTTCGACCGGCGCTCTTGTTGAAGTCGCGCCCGTAGTCATCGTTCCCGGGAATGACCGTAAGGAACTCGGACTCGGACTCCAGCATGTTGCCAAAATCAGCGGTGTCCCTGACTTTGATTTCAGGGCGCTCCAGATAGGTGCTGCAAAGATCGACCACCAAGGCGCCGTCCGTCGTTAAGTTGCCGTCCTTATCGTATCCGTAGGTACCGAGCATCTTCACGGTGGTGTTCGGAATGACGACGGCTTCATTCTTGGGATCCTTAAGGGTTATCGACTTTACGACTCGGTCGAAGACGGCGTTGCCGGTGGCCTGCCTACCGTCTTGCGCCCGCCCAGAATTGAATGAAAGGGTTCCGTTTAGGTCGCCTTTTTGATGAAAGGACCCGGGATTCGTTATCTCAACTTCCATAACGCGATCCCCGAAATTGTCGGCCAAGGAGGCGATGAGCCGCGGTTGAAACATCGGGTAATGGGTATTCTTGACGTAAGTCGGGTTGCCCCAATTTCTGATGGTGGCCGTGGTGTTCGCATCGGGGGCGTCACGGTAGGTGGCGTAATCGAACATGTGCACCTCGGGCCTTTGGTAAAGCCACGGTTCCTCGGTAAAGCCGGACCCGGGATTCGTCACCAAGACGTATTTCAGATAATAGAACTCCGCAACATCGTCCCCTGTCTCGTTTTTCTCGAAAACCGGTATGGCCTCCACGCCCGAACCCGTGCCCGTGACCACGATTTCCGGCTGGAAGTAGTTCCATCCGGGATTCTCTATCAGCACCTTGGAAATTTTGCCGTCCACAAGCACTGCCTTGAGGGTGGCATTCATCACGCTATCAGAGTTCCCAGGCTCTATTCTAGGTCGTCGCCCCGCCGGCCATCCGCCTATGGTGGTGGCTCCTCCCCCGGAAACGGTCAGAATTGCCGAGTTGTATCCCGAGCCGGGCTCCTCGACCACTACGTCCACGATCCGTCCACCCCTTACGCCGGGGTGCACCAGGGCCCCCGTCCCGTCCCCCGATAAGCTTATCGAAGGGCACACGGCCCCCCCG
>CAZWTI010000380.1:0-8149 GCA_964637065.1 uncultured Puniceicoccaceae bacterium | reverse complement strand
CTCGTGCAGATTCTCGATGGTTTGGTAGATGATTTCGACTTCCCCGGCCCAATCCAGGTCATCGGGAGTCACCAATTGGGCGATCTTGGCAGAAATTTCCTCGGGGGTGAAGTGTTCGTAGACACGCTTGACATGATTGATCTCTTGATCCTCGCCATCCTTCAAGTCCTTATGGCAATCCTCCGCCACTTCATCGAGCAAACCATCGTAACCTCCTTCCTCGACAAGGGCAACGGCAGCCTGAAAGGCAATGAATTTGCCCAGTTCCGACATATCAATGCCATAACAATCCGGGTAACGTATCTGGGGCGCGGTGGATGCAATGACGAGTTTTCGTGGTCGTGATCGGCTGAGAATGCGCAGAATACTACGCTTTAGAGTAGTACCGCGAACAATGGAGTCATCTATGCAGACGAGCGCGTCCTTTCCTTCGCGAACAACCCCGTAAGTAATGTCATAGACATGCGATACGAGCTGTGCGCGACCCGACTCCTGACTAATGAAGGTACGAAGCTTGATATCCTTGTTGGCGATTTTTTCGCCTCGCGGCCAGTTGTCCATCACCAGTTCGTCGATGAGATCGGCGGTGACTTCACCCGACTCGGTCGCCTCCGCCAAGCTTTCCCGCACTTCGACTCGGCGTATGCGACGCAGTTCGTCCATGAGACCATAATAAGCGCTCTCAGCCGTGTTTGGGACGTAACTGAACACACTATGAGAGAAATCACGCCCCACTGAATCGAGAATCTGCGGAGCCAACACCCCTCCGAGATTCTTCCGCTCGGCATAAATATCGGGATCATTGCCTCGGGAAAAATAGATTCTCTCGAACGAACAATCGGCTCGTCGACGGGGATCGTCTGCAAAACGATCGATTGCTACGTCGCCGGTCGCTCGGACGACGACCACCGTTCCGGGTTCGATCTCCCGGACTTCATCCGCTTCCTTACCGAAAACAGTCATCAGAGGCGCCCGCTCCGAGGCGAAGGCGACCAATTCGTCGTCCTGAATAAAATAACCCGGTCGAATTCCGAGTGGGTCACGCATTACGAAGGAGTCCCCGTTTCCTACGATACCGGCGATGACGTACCCCCCGTCCCAGTTGAACGCCGCTTTGCTAAGTATTGCCGGAATCTCCAGCCGCTCGCCAATCCAACGCGAAAGTTCCGATCCGAAAACTCCGGCAGTCTCAGCTTCAAGGGTAAGCTTGTCATTGGCAGCGTCGAGATAGTAACCGGTTTCCTCAAGTATGGCTTGGGTATCCGTATCAAAAACGGGATGTTGCCCACGGTCGACTAGGCTTCGGTTCAATTCGTCTACGTTTGTCAGGTTGAAATTACCCGCGATCATGAGGTTTCTGCCGGGCCAATTACTCTTGCGGAAATAGGGATGGCAAGAAGTTGCGTTGAAGGCGCCGGAGGTGCCATACCTGAGATGCCCGATGAGAATCTCCCCTCCATAATCGAAATGCGACTTCACGGTATCGGGGAACTCGGGATAGACTAAGCCGGCGTCCAGCAATTCCTGATAATGTTTCAGTTGCCCTCCAAAAATTCGGGATAGAGCGTTCGAGCTTGTGCTGCGCTCCCGAAACATGAAGGCCTCCCCGGCGGGGGCGTTCAGCTTCATGGAGCCGATGCCGGCACCATCCTGCCCTCGATTGTGCTGCTTCTCCATCAAAAGAAAAAGCTGGTTGAAACCCCACAACGGCGAGCCCCTGTGCTCGGCAAAATGGGACAGAGGCTTGCGAAGCCGGATTAGCGCGATGCCGCAATGGTGACCGATTTCGTCGCTCATTTCGGTTCAGCTTTGATTCATGGAATCGGGAATCGATTGCTCCCATACTTCCCTAAAACTGGAAATGTCGGCATCAACCACGCTTTCACCTTCAACGGAAACTCGGAAACGTCCGTCGCTGTTGACTACGCCAAGTTCCTGAGCCTCAATCCCAACATCCTTGGCCATCGTAAGAAAGTCGGTCGTCTCGGAAGAATGAACGGCCGCGACGACACGACCCTGACTCTCGCCAAAAAGCAAGGAGTCAAGTCGACCGGACGAACCACGAGAGGGAAGCCTCAGGTCTGCTCCAAGGCCTTCCCCGCCAAAGAGCATCTCAGACAAAGCCACAAGCAGTCCGCCTTCCGAAAGATCATGAGCAGCGGAAACATGGCCAGACTGAATCTGATTGATGAGGAAATCCTGCAGGGCCTTCTCTGCCTCCAGGTTCACCTCGGGCACCTTGCCTTCCTTGCGGTCATGACGAGTCTGCAGGAAGTGACTGGCGCCAAGTTCATGGGGAAGACCTCCAAGAAGTACGAGAGCTTCATCGGCAGCACTCACGAAACTACGGGTAACGTCATCAGCATTCTCGATGAGACCGACCATGGAAACGACAGGAGTCGGATCAACCGCGCCTTTCTCATTCTCGTTATAGAGGCTTACGTTGCCGCCGACGATGGGCACGTCGAAAAACTTGCACGCCTCTGCGAGACCTTTCACACACTCGCTGAGCATAAAATAGACCTCGGGCTTGTTTGGATTACCGAAATTCAGGTTATCCGTAACGGCAAGGGCGCGAGCTCCCGAGCAAGCGAGATTGCGCATGCACTCAACGAAAGCGATCTGGGCGCCACGAAAGGGATCGAGAAAACAGAAGCGGTTGTTGCAATCGTTAGCAATCGCCAGACGTTTGTCTATCCCTGCGACGGCAAGGTGAACGACGCCGGCATCGCAACCGGGCTCTACCGTCGTACCCGCCATGACCATATGATCGTATTGACGCCAAATCCAGCGTTTCGATGCGATCGTCGGGTGCGCGAGAAGTTGCCGAAGAGCTTCCTCGACCTCGCCGTGAAGAAGATCAGTCAAGCCATCCGGCGTCCATTGCCGAGCTTGGGCGACTTGGGCGGGTTCGATCGAAGGCTGATCATAAATTGGCGCCTCGTCGGTCAGGGACTTTGCGGGGATGTCGGCAACGACCACGCCCTTCTGCCTCACCACCATCCGATTTCCTTCCTTTACCTCACCGATCTGCACCGCGTGCAGATCCCATTTCTTGAAAACTTCCTCCAGTTCTCGTTCACGACCAAGGTTGACGATCACGAGCATGCGCTCCTGACTCTCCGACAGCATGATCTCATAGGAATTCATGCCCTCTTCGCGCTGAGGAACCAAATCGAGATTTATCTCGATGCCGGCGTCCCCGCGAGAGGCCGTTTCGCAGGATGAACAGGTCAAGCCGGCAGCTCCCATATCCTGAATCCCGACGACGAGGTCGGGAATGGCCATCATCTCGAGACAGGCCTCAAGCAAAAGCTTTTCCATAAACGGATCACCCTTCTGGACGGCGGGACGATCCGCAGCGCTTTCCTCCGTCAACTCCCGCGATGCGAAACTGGCCCCGCCAAGCCCGTCTCTCCCCGTGGCCGGACCGACGTAGTAGACCGGATTGCCGACGCCCTTGGCCGCGCCTCGCTTGATTTCCTCATGCCTCAGGATGCCGGCGCAGAGGGCGTTCACGAGGGGGTTGCCCTCATAAGCATCGTCGAAGTAAACGTCGCCACCAAGATTCGGGATGCCGAGACAATTCCCGTAGTGTGATATGCCATGCACCACCCCGCGGAAGAGGCGGCGAACGTGCGATGAATCGATCGAACCGAAACGCAACGAATTGGTAAGCATGACTGGTCGGGCGCCCATGGTGAAGATGTCCCGGACAATACCTCCAACGCCCGTGGCCGCTCCCTCGAAGGGTTCGATTGCACTGGGATGGTTATGGGACTCTATCTTGAATGCGACGCCCCATCCGTCGCCGACGTCGATCACGCCGGCGTTTTCCTCACCCGCCTTAACGAGAACCTGTCCAAGGGCCTCCTTGTCGACCTTTTCGTTTGGAAAAAGCCTGAGCAGCTTCCGAGTGTTCTTGTACGAGCAGTGCTCCGACCACATGACGGAGAAAATCCCCAACTCGGTCAGGTTTGGCTCACGCCCGAGGATGTTCTTCACCCGCTCGTATTCTTCCGGCAACAGACCGTGTTCCGCGACCAGCTCGGGTGTAATCTCGACATTCAGGATATCATCCGGATTGGGTGGAGGCGCGGGGCGAGGCGACGATGGGTCGATGACTTCGACACTCATGCGCTTGCAAGCTCCGCAGGACTCGACTCCATCAAGGGAGCCAGAAAGGCCTTCAGGACACCGATTCCGTCCAGTCCCGGATGGTAAGGTTCCACAACCCGCTCGGGGTGGGGCATCATGCCAAAGACGTTGCCAATCTCGTTACGAATTCCTGCTATATCGTTCACGGAACCGTTGGGATTGCCGTGACCAGAGCCCCGAGAGGGATCGCCGGCATATCGCAGGAGAACCTGCCCGTTGGACTCCAGTTCGCGAAGAGGTTCCTCGTCCAGACGATAGTTTCCTTCCCCATGCGCGATGGGCAGATAGATACTTTCGCCGAGGTTGGCCCTGCAGAAAAGGTTCGTCGAGTCCTCCACGGACAAACACTGATTCAGGCAACGAAATTCAAGACAATTGTTCCGAATCAGGGCCCCGGGAAGAAGGCCAGCCTCGCACAATATCTGGAATCCATTACAGATGCCGAGGACCGGGCCGCCGTTTGCCGCGAAACGCTGCAAATCCTCCATAATCGGTGAGAACCGCGCAATGGCTCCGCATCTTAAGTAGTCCCCGAAGGAAAAGCCCCCAGGCACGATAACGGCCTCGGCCGACACGGGCAGAGCGTCCTTGTGCCAGACTCGCTCGGCGGGAATTCCGATCACGTCGTTTACCGCATGCCAAGCATCCCAATCGCAGTTGGAACCGGGAAACTGGAGAATCGCCACTCGCATCTTCAAGGCTCGGTACGCTATTACCTGATCACTTTTCCAAATCCTCGTAGTCCTCGTCCGTGAGGGCTTCCTCCACCACGGGGTTGACGAGCTTGCCGATGCCCTTGATTTCAACCGTCACCTCGTCGCCGGCCTTCAGGAAGCGCGGCGGGGTTCTGGCGGCTCCCACGCCCGATGGAGTTCCGGTCAGGATAAGCGTTCCGGGCAGGAGAGTCGTACTGCCGCTGAGAAACTCGATGATGGTGGGAACGTCGAAGATGAGGTCGTCCGTGCCCGACTCCTGCATCACCTCGCCATTAATGGTCGTGCGAAGGGTGAGTTTGGAAGGGTCGGGAATCTGGTCGGTGGTAACCATGCAAGGCCCGACAGGGCAAAAAGTGTCGAACGTCTTGCCGCGGCAGAACTGTCCGCCACCCTTCTCCTTCTGCCAATCGCGGGCGCTGACGTCGTTCGCGCACACGTAACCGAGAACATGGGATAGAGCTTCTTCGCGGGAAACGTTCTTGCAAGGCTGCCCGATCACCACGCCAAGCTCGCCCTCGAAGTCCACCTTGTCGCTCTTGAGGAACCTGGGCAGAACGATGGGGGAACCGGGATTCTGCGCCGCAGTGGGCGCCTTCATGAAAATCATCGGATATTTGGGAAGCTCCGATCCCGACTCCTCGGCATGCGCCTTGTAGTTCAAGCCCACACAATAAATGCAACGGAAGTCGATCGGAGTGAGGAATTGTCCGAGATCGGCGGGTTCGTCGGTGGCCTCGAAGGTTCCCTTGTCCTTCTGTCGAATGACGAAGGCGTCCTCGTTCTCATCCAGTCGCCCGAAACCAAGTTCGCCCTTTCGATCAAGATAACGAATGATCTTCACCGCAAATCCCTAATCAATCTCGTAACGAAAATCCTCGATGATCGGATTGCTCAGCAAACCGTCGCACAACTGGTCGAGCTTTTCACGAGTAGCCTCGTCGTCTTGACCGTCCATCTCGAACGTAATCGTCTTGCCGACGCGAACGCCGAAGGCGGACTCGTGCCCGAGACTTTTCATGGCATGCTCCACGGCGGCGCCCTGAGGATCCAGCACCGTAGGTTTCGGAGTGACAAAAACCGTAACCTTCACGGGTCAGGCTAAAGAGCATTCACATGCCGACCTTACAACAATATTTTGCGCACAAGGCAAAAAAAATGCCGAAGTCAAACGGCGGCGCGGTTCCTCGGATGGTACGCCGCATGGTCATCCAAAAGGCGTTCACCCTCTAAGTGCGTGTAAATCTGGGTGGTCCCGACGTCGGCATGGCCCAACATCTCTTGAACCGCCCGAACGTCCGCCCCGCCCATGAGAAGGTGAGTGGCGAATGAGTGGCGAAGGACGTGGGGCGTGACGTTCTTCTCGATGCCGGCCCTGCGGGCGTATTCCTTCACCAAAACCCAGACCATCTTGCGAGAAATCCCCTTGCCTCGCATGCTGAGGAACAATTCGCCGCCCGTTCCGGCCTTCACGAGATGCGGGCGCCCACCGTGCAGGTAGTTCCCGACGGCTTGGGCGGCCTGCCTGCCCACGGGCACCACGCGTTCCTTGGACCCCTTGCCGAAAACACGGGCGAAGCCCTCGTCGCAATCCACGGCCGTCATGGGCAGGGTGCAAATCTCCGATACCCGCAAACCGCTCCCGTACATCAACTCGAAGATCGCCTTGTCTCGCTTGCCGAGCGGAACGTTCGTGTCGGGGGCATCGAGAAACCTATCCATTTCCTCAATGCTAAGCATGTCGGGCAAGTGACGATGCTTCTTCGGGTTTGAGAGCAACTCGGTAAAATCCTCGGACCGAAGGTTCTCGGCTACGAGATATCGCGCCAACATGCGGACGGCGGAAAGCTTGCGAGCCAAGCTGGCCACGGAGTAACCGCCCTTTGTAAGGCTCCCTAACCAAGCGGATACGTCGTCGCCCGTCACGCTCCTCCAGTCCTTTACTTCACTTTCATGCAGAAAGCAGGAGCATTGGGCGAGGTCGCCCTCGTAGGCGGTCACCGTGTTGTCCGACAAGCCTTTCTCCAGTTGGCTCCAGACAAGGAAACCGCTCAGGTCGGACTCGAAAGCCGAAGGTGGTTCGAGGGGAGTCGCTCCCACAGGTCGCTTCAAGGTGGTGACTCCGCCCATGAACCAAGCTTAGTTCGAAGGAGGTTTAACAGGCCGAACGTTCCCGGCAAAAATCTTACGATAGATACGGTTCCTCGGAGTCTTCATCTTGCTCACTAGGAACCCCTGCTTCCTCAGGGCGGAGAAGCCATAACGGTAACTCGCCGCCAACCTTGGGTAACTGAACTTCTTCACCCTGTTCAGCATGCCTTTCAACTTGCCGAGGTATCCCACGCCCACCTCCACGTTCGTCTCCCAGTCGAAGGCGAGGCGGTAGCTTTTCTCAGTCACGTCCTTCCACGCTCCCTCGGTCAACTGCATCATTCCGCGGGCTACCGAGGTCTCGGCATTTGCGTCCAAGCTGCTCTCGGCGTGGCAGACGGCATAGACGAAGGCGGGATCCAACCCATGCTTTCTCGCCTCCTTCTTGATCTTCGGCCAAACTTTCTTGGCAGGAATATAATTCCTGCCCCGTTCAAGCACTCCACACGAGGTACCCAAGCCGCCAAGCAATACCGCAAGCAAAGCCTTCCAAATCCACGTTTTCCGCCCCACCTCATCAATCAAGCGCGACTGAACCGAACAGGCAAGAATTTTGAATTAGTTAAAATGTTTCCGGAATCTCGGTGATGAGCGAGAAATCATCAAGTTTTTACCAGACCAAGGCCAAAAGGCCCAGCAGGAAGAGGATGAGGAAGAGGGCGGTAATGCCGATGGGATGTATGCCGAGGGAGGCATGCTTTTCGAGCGCGGCCTTGGTTTCATCTTCGGTTTTATCGGGGAAGAAGCCAAGAGAACGAAGAGGGGCGGCGGCCTGACGCATAACAATAGCGGGACCGCGGGCGGCGAAGGCGGAGATTTTGCCCGCGATACCGCCTACGAAGAAGGCGTGGGCCTTTTCGTTGAGGTCGTTCCAGAAGGTGCCCATGGAACTCGAGAAGAGACGACCGCCCTTGCGGTAGACGTAATCGACGTCGAGGTTTACCGACTTCAGTTCAGGCGGATACTGCTTCCAGAGGTTGAGGAGCGTGAAGGCAAGGGCGGAAAAAAGAAGAATTTCGGTCTGGGTCACGACGTGGGTTGCGTCGTAGGGGTGATAACCCGCGGCCCCACCGGGGAGCATTGCGTAGAGCCAGTCGGGATTGCAACCGATGAAGATGCACATGTAG
>CAZWTI010000379.1:0-4916 GCA_964637065.1 uncultured Puniceicoccaceae bacterium | reverse complement strand
TTGTGGTCACCCATTTTCTCGAGGGCAAAGTCTTTGTATCCATCATCTCCCACAGGACCGTTGTCGGAGCAAAATACCACTAGGGTGTTCTCGCTGACCCCGTGCTTTTTCAGCATCTTCACGACCTCGCCCACGCACCAGTCGAGCTGGACGATGGCGTCGCCTCGCCAGCTCATGCCGGATTTCCCTTGGAATCGCTCGTGCGGCACGCGCGGCACGTGGACGTCATGCGATGAGAAAAAGAGAAAGAAGGGGTCGTTCTTGTGCTTCCCGATCCATTCGTCGGATTTCTTGACCCAGGCGTCGGCGAGATCCTCGTCGCGAAAACGGGCGGCGTGGCCGCCCGTGTAGAATCCTATGCGACTGATCCCGTTGTGGATGGTCGAGTTGTGCCCGTGGCTCCAGTCCATCTTCAAGGTGGAGCGATGAGTGACTCCCGTCGGATGATCCGGTGAAGGCTTTTTCCTGCCTACCCAAAGGGGATCTTTCGGGTCCAAGTTGAGCACACGATGATTCTTTACGTATACTTGCGGCACGCGATCATTGGTGGTGGGCAACAGAAAGCAGTAATCGAAACCGATCTCAAGAGGTCCTGGTTTGAGTTCATTGTTCCAGTCGGGGCCTACACCGCGTGTGCCGAGGCCCAGATGCCATTTGCCGATGACGGCGGTCTTGTAACCAGCCTTTTGCAGAAGTGAGGGCAAGGTGACCGTTCCCGGTTGAATGACGGCAGGAGCGCTCGGTGGGGCGATGCCTGTGCCGGGACGTCGAAAGGCATAGCTTCCCGTCAGGAATGAGTATCTTGTGGGAGTGCAGGTGGAAGCCGAGCAGTACCCACTGGTGAAGCGCAATCCGTCTGCTGCCAGTTTGTCGATGTGTGGAGTCGCAACGTTTTTCTTCTTTGCGCCGTAGCATCCGACGTCACCGTAACCAAGGTCGTCTCCCATGATGACTACGATATTGGGCTTGTTTTGGTCTCCCCAAGCGATCAATCCGCCCAAAATGGGCAATGACAACACAAGGTTGAGAATGGATCGACGGATGAAAAGCCAATGCTTGATTTTGGAATCTGTGAAGTTCATTTCTCTTTATGTTTCTTGGTAACTCTTTGCTTCGCTTGTAGATGTTTTTCTAAAAAATCGAATCCCTCCTCAAATGCTCTGAAATTGAAGACCGCAGCAAAATGACCGGCTTTCGGAATGAAAAGAAATTCAGTGTTGATGCCCAACCTTTCCATTTTTTCCGACATTTTCTTGGCTCCGGAAATCCTAACAAGCCCATCGCGTTCTCCATGGAAGAAAAAGATTGGGGAATCTTCTGCATCTAGGTGCGAAATAGGGGAGGCATCCTCGTATGCATCGGGAACCTCTGATCTCGAACCACCAAGCCAATAAGCCATCGCCTTGTTCTTGGGCGGTAGGTTGAGGAATTCGCAGGGGGTACCCCCACCCATTGCAACAAGCACTTTCGTTCCGATGCCCTTTGGGTCCACTTTGGCATTCATGCCCGTTACGGCCAGCATGGCTGACAAATGTGCTCCCGCCGAGTAGCCAAAGGCTCCGATCCTTGACCTGTCGCAATTATATTTTTTGGCGTTTTTTCTAATCCACCGTACGGCATCCCTGCAATCCTCTACCTGAGCGGGATGCTTGAAAGTAGGGGCTAGGCGATAATTGATCGCGAATACGTTGAGGCCACGTTCTGCCAAGGAAGCTGCATATCTTCCCAACTGCCATTTCGACCCACTCATCCATCCACCGCCATGGATAGCCAAGACAGAAGCTTTTTTTTCCTTCTCCATCGGGAGATAAGCGTCCAACTTTAATTCCCGCCCATCCTTCGTTGCGTAAACTATATCCTTTTCTACACGAATTTCTTCCTTGGCCTTGCTGGGCAAGTTAAGTGACAAAATCACAAAGGTGGTAATCGTCAACTTGTAGGCATTTGAAATCATGGCGCCTTTACATGCTGGGTGAACTTTCCGTAGAGCAGGCAGCTTCATAAATTGATTTTTTGTAGGCTAGGTCAAGCGTCTCTTTCCCTTTAATAACAAAGGAAACAACTCAAAAAGACCATGAGCAAACAGACTACTTCTTCCGCTTCTTCCCAGTTGGATAAAGTGTGACCGGCTTTTGCACCCTGCCTGCCGGGCGTTTGTTGGCTGCAAGCAGAATTTTTTTCATGGGTTTGTGGTAAAAGAATTGGGATGATCAACGGTGCATTATCCTCTCGATCTCTTCCACCTCTATGGGGATTTTGTCCATCAGGTTGACTGGGCCGTTTTCGGTGACGACGACATCATCTTCTAGTCGCACGCCAAATCCCTCCTCGGGTATGTAGATGCCTGGTTCAACCGTCAGCACGCAACCCGGTGCGAAAGGTTCGTTGGCATCACCTACGTCATGGACATCCAGACCCAACGGGTGACCAAGTCCATGCATAAAGTACTTCTTGCAGGCTGGCCTGTCCTTTGTCTGTTTCTTGACCTCTGCAGGTTTCAAAAGCTTCAACCCCAGCAGTTCCTCGGTTACCATTTCCTCTGCCTCTTTTTGCCAGTCGCGATGGAGTTTTCCAACGGTCGCGCCTTGGATACTGCCGCGTAAAACACGCAGTACGGCATTGTAGACTTGCTTCTGGCGGCGTGAGAACTTTCCGCTTACGGGGATTGTGCGGGTGAGGTCGGCATTGTAGTTTGCATAGGAAGAGGCGACGTCGAGAAGGAGCAACTGACCCTTCCGGCAGGTTTGGTCGTTCTGCAAGTAGTGAAGGACACAATTGTTCTTGCCGCTTGCGATGATCGGCGCGTAGGCGAACTTGCCTCGCCTGCGGATGAACTCCCGAGCTAATTCGGCTTCCACTTCGTGTTCCCCCACTCCGGGTTTTACGAAACGGAGCACCCGGCGAAATCCTTTGCCCGTAATGTCGACTGCCTGCTTCAGCAAATCGATTTCCTCCGCACTCTTAACAATGCGGAGCCGGTGGAGCAACGGCGCCAGACGTCGTAATTCGTGCAAAGGGAAATCATGCCGACACTTGCTTATGAAGCGAAGTTCACGGGTTTCCACCTCATCTCCTGCGCGCTTGTGCTCGTTGGAGTTGAGATAGGCGGACTCGGCCTCGCACATGAGGATACGGAACAGGACAGGGAACTCCGAAAGCCATTGCACGTTGCTGATGCCGGATATCTTTCTCGCATCGGCTCTTGAGTGTTTGTAGCCCTCCCAGATTTGCAGGTGCTCGTTCGG
This sequence comes from uncultured Puniceicoccaceae bacterium, assembly GCA_964637065.1. Taxonomy (GTDB): domain Bacteria; phylum Verrucomicrobiota; class Verrucomicrobiia; order Opitutales; family Seribacteraceae. Next base: position 1,671 of record CAZWTI010000379.1, on the reverse strand, counting down.
TTCGCGCAGGAAGAGAATTTCGCGATGCTTGGGGTCTGAAGCATGGGGAAACAGCAAAAGGATGCTCTCCTCCTGCTCGATTCCAGATAGGTAGAACAGGTCCGAATTCGGATGCATGATCATGGATCCGTCCGCATTGGTCGGCAACACGTCGTTCGCGTTCACGACCGCAAGGGACTTCGGTTTCAGGAGTTCGGTCAGTCTCTTGCGGTTATCCCTGAAAAGCTTTGGTTTAATGGCAAGGTGCCGCATGGTATCTCGTTGGTTGGGGTTCTCAGCCCAAGCGCCTGAGTTTTGTTATCCGACCGGTGGCAACCCATTCCGCGACGTAGATGTCGCCGTTGGCTCCGAAGCAGGCATCGTGCGGATGGACGAACTTTCCGTTGATCCACGTCTTTGAGTTGCCGCGATTGACGCGTTTTTTCCTCACGACTCCCTCGACGTCGTCTCCAAGCTGAGCCACAACCTTGTTCTTTTCGTCGAGCAAGGTTACTCTTGCGTGTAGTTCCGGCACCATCATGAGATTCTTCCAAGTGTCTATGTTGGCGGGCATTCCGTACCCCTTTATGGTTTCGAGGTACTTGCCTTCCAGCGTGAGCAGTTGCACGGTATGGTGGGCCCGGTCGCAGATTACCACTCTTTCCTTCAGGCCGGGACGACGGTCGATCCAGATTCCATGCGGAGTATTGAATTTCCCTTCGCCTCTGCCGGGACCACCGAACTTTGAGACCCAGTTGCCGTCCTTGTCATAGCGGTGAATCCAGAATGAACCATAGCCGTCGGCGAGGAGGAAGCCCCCATCGTCAAGGAAGGCGAAATTGGTCGGCAGGAAGGCATCGCGTCCCCAGCGAGGACGACCATCCATCCGTCTGACGGCGCTCGGTCCATCCTCACCTTTGCGGTAGACGCCGCTGTCCATGGGGGCGTACTTTTCCCACACGGTCTCTCCCTTGAGGGTGAGCTTGGCGAAGGCCTTCACGTTCTGGTAGGCGCAGACGTAGAGAAATTCCTCCTTCCCCTCTTCCCGTACCTCGAGCCCATGACCACCTCCTTGGAACTGGTTGCCAAAGGCTCGGACAAACTTCCCATCGGGATCGAATACGAAGATGGAGGGATGATCCTTCAGGTTGGCGCGTCCCTCGTGGATGACGTAGAGGTTGCCGGCCTTATCGACAGCTACGTTGTGAGTGGTTTGCCACTTATACTTGTCGGGTAGTTGAGCCCAGTCGTGATGAACTTCAAAACGGTTGTCACCTTCGCCGATCACTAGTTTCTTGGAGTCGCTTTTTTTAGCTAAAAGTATTGCCGGAACTGTGAGGCAGGCGCCTGTGGAGGTGTTTAGGAAAGAACGACGGGAGATGGAGTTTTGGAGTTTCATAGTGATTCAGATTACCGATTGATGTAAAAATTCTGGTTACGTTAGGGAGGCACTAGTCGCAAGCCAAGTTTGGAAACCTTATCAGAATATTTCCAGCCAATTAATCAGGTTTGCATTTGCAGGCAAAAAAGAAAGCCCGCTTAGCAGCAGGCTTTCCTTTGAGAATAGAAAGTGTTTCTATGAATTACCTGTGTCTCGGACCGCCTTTGCAGCGAGAGCAACGACTCGGAGGACCGCCGGGCTTGCCGCGATGATGGGGAGGACCGCCGGGCTTGCCGCGATGATGGGGAGGA
>CAZWTI010000378.1:0-3841 GCA_964637065.1 uncultured Puniceicoccaceae bacterium | reverse complement strand
CCGAGACATTTCCCATGTCGCGAAGATCATCATAGCCGATTTCCTTGGTGTTATTGCCCAAGGTGCGGGCGTGAATAACATGCAGGGCGGTCATTTCAAGAAGACCAGTACACATCTGTGCCCACTTTATGTCCCTAGGGGTAAGGAAAACGAAACCGTATATGGGTGTCTCTCCCGTGGGCTTGATCGTGCCCTCGATCGTTTCGCCAGCTTGGTAAATAAAGACGGCGTTATCACGATTGACGTCACCCTTGTTATGCTTGGTCAGGGTAATGAGGATGACATCCTCCTTCAGCTTCCAAGCAAGGTTTTCGCCGTGACTGGTAACATACTGACGGGACGCCAGATGATAGCAAACACCTATGAAAATATCCACTTGGTCTGAATATTTATCAATATAGCTCATGCCGATTGCCAAAAAGAAGGTGATTGAAAAATCCAAAGGGTTGAGAATCTCTAAACACCCTCCCTATTACGCCGGAGGAGTTCGCCGTTGGTGGGGTTGGTGGGTAACTGATGGCCGTTCAGCGGCACGATGCTCTCGTGGATTGCGTCGAGCATCCACATGGCCTGCGGAAAGAAATCGTTCTCCACCTCGGCCGCCGGCGTGATCCAGTTGCGGGAACCCACAACCACGGGCGGAGCGTCCAAGTAGTCGAAGGCGAGTTGACTGAGGTTGTTGGCGATATCCTGCATAACGGACCCGCGTTCACAGGCATCGGAGGACAGCAACACCTTGCCGGTTCGCCGGACGGACTCGACCAAGGTCTCGTAGTCCAAGGGATTGATCGATCGGCAATCAAAAACATCACAACCCATACCGTGACGTTCCTGCAATAGGTCGGCAGCCTCGAGAGCCCGGTAAAGCGTCGCCCCCACAGTAATCAAGGTAACGTCGTTGCCTGAGCGGCGCTTTGCCGGCAGTCCCATTGGCACCTCATAATAGTCAGCGGGCACTTCGGGTTCGAAAAGCTCGCCAATGTCGTAGAGACGTTGACTTTCAAAGAAGATAACGGGATCGCTGCCCGACAAGGCGGTATTAAGTAGACCCTTGGCATCATAAGGTGTCGCAGGGAAAACAACCTTCAGTCCGGGAATGTGACTGACTACGGCACACCAGTCCTGCGAATGCTGGGCACCGTACTTGGAACCTACGGAGACACGCAACACGACGGGCATCTCCAAGATTCCGGCGCTCATGCTTTGCCACTTCGCCAACTGGTTGAAAATCTCATCACCCGCCCGCCCCATAAAGTCACAGTACATCAACTCGACCAAGGCACGACCCCCTTCCAAGGCATAACCAACTGCAGTTCCCACAATAGCGGCCTCGGAAATCGGCGAGTTGAACAGGCGATGGTATGGCAAAGACTCGGTCAACCCTCGATAGCAGGCGAAGGCCCCGCCCCAATCACGATTCTCCTCTCCGTAGGCGACCAGAGTAGGATCATTCTCAAAACGGTGAAGGATGGCCTCAAAAATGGCGTCCCGATACTGGAATACTTTGTTCTTGGAAACGAGCTTACCATCGATAACACCGGCCCGGGACTTCTTGGTCAAGGCCTGGACCCGCGGGTTCTCGTCATGGGCGAGAAGTAACTCAGGTTTTCGCAATTCGTCATAGCTCTCGCTCCGACGGTTGGAAAACATCAGGTCACCAATAACCTCCGAATCAAGACGTGGAGAAACCCCCAAGTCAGTGGCAAATCGACAGGCCTTTGCCATGGCGGTTCGGGCTCTTTCACGAATTTCTTCGCAAGCGGAATCGTCCATTACTCCAATCCGTTTCAACTCGACTGCATAACTTCCCAGCGGATCCACCGCTTGCCATGCCTCGATCTCCTCCTTCATTCGGTAGGAAGATGCGTCGGAAGGCGAGTGCCCAGAAAAACGGTATGTGATGGTTTCCAGCAACACGGGGCCATCGCCGTTTCCGATAAGTTCGCTCTTGCGACGAATGGCATCCACCACCGCCAAGGGATTGTAACCGTCGATCCGCTCAGCGTGCATGGCGTCGGGACTCACCCCGGCCCCAACTCTCGCGAGAGCATCAAAAGACATTGTTTCGCCCGCGGTCTGGCCTCCCATCCCGTAGAAATTGTTCATGAAGTTGAAGATGATGGGCAAGCCACCTCGCATGGACTCGACCCAAAGTTCGTCAAACTGTCCCATGCCCGCGAAGTTCATGGCCTCCCAAGTGGGACCACACCCCATGGAAGCGTCACCTATATTGGCGATTACGAGACCATCCTTGCGGTTGACCTTCTTGAAGAGAGCGGAACCCGTGGCGATGTCGGCCGAACCACCCACGATGGCATTGTTCGGGTAGACCCCAAACGGAGGGAAGAAGGCATGCATGGAACCACCCAAGCCACGGTTGAAACCTGTTGATCGGGCAAAAATTTCCGCAAGGGAACCGTAAAGCAGGAAGTCGCGAGCCAATTCCTTCACACTATCCGTACTTTCCTTCTCAACCACTCGAAGGCAATCGCCCCCGAGGAAGTTCTCCATCATGGACTGCAGATCAGCATCTTTCATCTTGCGTATGGCGGATGCTCCCTTGGCCAATATTTCACCATGAGAACGGTGCGAACCAAAAACGTGATCGTCAGGCCCCAAAAGAAAAGCCTGCCCAACGGAGGCTGCCTCCTGCCCAATGGACAAGTGGGCGGGTCCCTTGTGGTCATACTCGATGCCTTGATAGACGCCTTGGGTCTTAATCTCCTGGAGCATGGTCTCGAACTCGCGGATCAGAAACATGTCCTCGTAGATTCCTACGAGAGCCTCTGCACCGTATCTTTCCAGCTCTTCCTCAAGCGTTCCGGCATATTGGTTAAGCGGTATTTCGGGACAAACGAGCATACCGCTTTGACGTTCCTTTTGTGGTTCGACTATCTGGGACTTGGGCATCTGAGAAAAAGAATGTTGGTAAAAGGTTGGCGAAAAAAATTCAGCGGACCGACATGAAGACATCCTTTATCACCTCGGAAGTGGTGGGGTGCGGGAATATGATCTCGTCGATCTCATTCTCGCGCAATTCGGTCTCAAGCATGGCGGCCGCCCCGAAAATCATTTCCGAGCAAGCTCCGCCGATCATGTGCACGCCGAGCAGGCGGCGGGTGCCTTCCTCGATCACCACCTTGCAGAGTCCGCGCTCGCCGGGATGCTCAGCCACATAGCGGGCATTGATGGTCATGGGAATCTTGCCCGTGGTGACCTTCAGTCCGCGTTCCTCGGCCTCCTCCTTGGTCAGGCCGACAACCGCCACCTCCGGGTTGGTATAGACTACCGAAGGCATGGCATCGTAGCGCATGACGTCTTTCCGCCCTGTTATGTTGTGCACTACAACCTCCGCCATACGGCTCGCGGCATGGGCCAACCAAGCCCGTCCTGTTACGTCTCCCGCCGCCCATACACCCGGCACGTTGGTGGCGCATCGGTCGTCCACCTTGATACCCTCACGCTCGTCGTAGTCGACCCGCAGCTCGTCCAGCCCGAGGTTCGCGACATTGGGTCTGCGACCAGTGGCGACGAGGACCAAGCTAGTCTCCGCGACCTGGCTTTCGCCGTCCACTATATACTTGACCTCGCTCCCGGAAATTTCCTCAACCTTGGCCCCGACGTGAAAGGTGACGTTCTTCTTGGACAACTCACTTCGCAGGGTGCGGGCGAGGTCGGGATCCAAAGTCGGGCAAATCTCGGGCAAGGCCTCCAGCACGGTGACCGGTATACCGACCGACCCGAAGAAACAGGCGAACTCGCAACCGATGATACCGCCGCCGATCACGACCAAGCTAGCGGGCAATTCCTCCAGTTCGAGAATGCCAGTGGAATCCACCAC
>CAZWTI010000377.1:0-3378 GCA_964637065.1 uncultured Puniceicoccaceae bacterium | reverse complement strand
GCATGCCGGGCATGTTTACTGTCTGGAGAAGGCTGCCGCCCTAGGCAATCATCTATGGGTTGTGCTTAATTCCGACGTAAGCGTTCGTAGTATCAAGGGCCCCTATCGTCCTTTGCAAAGCCAGCTGGAAAGGGCCTATGTATTGCTGTCCCAGAAAAGTGTGTCCGGGGTCACCTTGTTTGATGCAGAAAGACTCGTTGTCGAAATTAAGATGCTCTATCCGAATGTATATGCCAAAGCCGGGGATTATTCCTTAGAGACCATCGATCAGGAAGAGCGAGCAGCGCTTGAGGAAGTCGATGCCGAAATCCGATTCCTGCCTTTCTTGGAAGGATTCGGAACGACAGGGCTCATGGAGAGAATAAAAAGCTTGCCCGACATCTGAGTTCAATCAGCAATTGTCGAAATGAAGGTCGTCATCCTTGGTTCCGGATCAGGCACAAATGCCGAGGCAATATTTACAGCCTTTGCTGCAGGGCAGCTGGAGGCAGTTGAGCCAGTTGCAGTCTACAGCGATGTTGCTGAATCTGGGATTTTAGAAAGAGCAGTGCGTTTCGGGATCAAGGCCGCCCATCTTTCCGCCGAGCCTTATCGCACTAAATTGGATGGGAAGGCGCAGGGTGTTTGGATTGAGGCTATTCGGGCGAATGCTCCCGACTTGATAGTGCTTGCAGGGTTTATGCGTGTTCTGAAGGCACAATTCCTACAGGCTTTTCCAAACAAAATCATTAACATCCACCCTAGCCTTTTACCAAGCTTTCCGGGGTTGGAAGCTATTCGCCAGGCCTACGTTCGGGGCGTAAAGATTACAGGCTGCACCATTCACTGGGTGAACGAGGAGGTAGATGGCGGTGAAATCATAGCTCAGGTGCCCGTTCGAGCCATGCCCGGAGACACCCTTGATTTGCTCGAGAAGAAAATACATGCGGCCGAGCATGTGGCGCTGCCATCAGTGATTCGCGACTTGGCCGCAGGGGTCATTCCCTTTTCTGGTACATGATCAAGGCCAGCCGCCCCGTTCCTCCGGGGCTAATATCACCTCTCGAGGATCGTTTGTGCGAGCAGGCGCCCAGCCATTGGCTTCTACAAGTCAATCGCCTAACAGGCGAAGGCTCACTAGTGGGATACTTCAAAACCGAACAGGAAGCCCTGAACGTTTGGCCCGATCTCGCGGACCTTTTTCCCTCGCTAGAGCCAATGTTTGCTTATGATGATATAGAGGATCGCGATTGGAAGGAAGCCTACAAAGACCATTTTCCTCCTTGGAGTCTAGGTCAAATGCATTGGGTGCCGGAATGGGAGCGCGGGAATTATCAGGTTCCCCACGGACACAAGGCACTCTATCTCGACCCGGGAATGGCTTTCGGGACGGGTCTTCACGAGACTACCCGTCTTTGTCTTGGAGCCTTGATTCAATTTGTCGAACGATGTGACCCTAAGGACATGTCTTGTCTGGATGCGGGGTGCGGTTCGGGCATCTTGGCCCTCTCTGCCAAAATGCTCGGATTCGGGGTTGTGTCTGGTTTTGATATGGATCCCGATGCGGTTCGCATCTCAAAAGAAAATGCGGCATCCAACAACTTGTCCGTCCTTACAAGCTTTCGGGAATCCGACCTTAACCGGGAACTCCCTGAGCACAACGCTGACCTTCTCCTTGCCAATGTCCAGGCCGATGTGCTTTGTGAAAATGCCCTTCAATTACTGAGTGCCGTCAGGCCACATGGGCAACTGGTGCTATCTGGAATCCTTTCTAACGAAGCCGACGATACGGCCGAAGTTTTCCTCGATCATGCTCAGCAAGTTGAACTGAAGGTGTCTCTTGCCAGAAAGGACGAGAGAGAATGGACATTGCTGCTCTTCGAAAGGAATTAGCTCGCGAAAGGCCTTATTTGTTTTCAGGCCCGCGATAGCTCGTAACCATCGGGAAGATCTTTCACCATCCACCCTAGTTCGGCAATTTCTTGACGAATACGATCTGCCGTTCCCCAATCTTTGCATTCCCTAGCTTCTTGCCGGCTCCTTGCGAGCTCTTGAATATCTTTCGGGGCTCTCTCATCTGTTGTCCGCGCCAGCAATCGGAATCCAAAAGCATTCAAGATAAACCAAAAGGCAGACCGCAAACGCTCCTTTTCCTTGAGAGACAGCTTTGGTGGTGCGATTTCCCGAATGGCAGAAAAAAGGGCACCCAACGCCTTGGGCGTGTTTAAGTCACCCCGCAAAGCATTCCAGGAAGCTTCGAAAGGACCCAACTCGAAAGGGCCTCGAGCAACGGAATCTTCATAGTTCGGCGGTGCTTCTTCTCCAAGCGACTTATCGATCTTTGCCAGTTTTCCAAGGGCGGCTTGAGCTGCGCCTAGGGAGGAAACAGTGAAATTGAGCGACTGTCTATAATGTCCGGACATCAAAACATACCTGACTGTCTCTGGGGGATAGCCCTTTCCCTGCAACTCAGCTAGTGTGTACATGTTTTTCAGGCTTTTGCTCATTTTGCCCCCGTCAACCATCAGATGGGCCACGTGAAACCAATGCCTAGCAAATTGCTTGCTGGAAGAACATTCACTTTGCGCAATCTCGTTTTCGTGGTGCGGGAAAATGAGATCTTCACCGCCTGAGTGTAAGTCAAATGAATCGCCTAGGTATTCTCTGCACATGGCACTGCATTCCAGATGCCACCCCGGGCGACCTGGCCCCCATGGGCTGTCCCAAAAATTTTCACCGTCCTCAATCCTGTGCGCTTTCCATAATGCGAAATCCTGCAAGGCCTCCTTTGAATATTCGTCTTCCACGGTGGTTCGTCCTCCCGCTCCTGCGGAAACTTTTCTTTTTTGCAGATGTGAAAGCTTTCCGTAGTCTTTGAATGAAGAAATTCTGAAGTAGATGGAACCGTCCTTCCCCGCATAAGCGTGACCAGTGTCCAAAAGCTGTTCAATTAACTTGATTTGTTGCGGGAGGTGAACAACTGCGCTAGGCTCCGCATGTGGTTTGAGGAGACCCAGTGATTCACAGTCTGCGTGAAAGTGGTCCCTCCAGTGAGAGGTAAAATCACTCAAGCTTTTTCCTGCGGTTTGGGAGTCGCGAATCGTCTTGTCATCCACATCCGTTAGGTTTCGGACATGCCGAGTTTTCAGGCCGGAGCATTCTGATACTCGACGAAACAAATCTTGGGCGATGAAGGTTCTAAAGTTCCCGATGTGGGCAGGCCCGTACACGGTAGGACCGCAACAGTAAAACCGGAGAGTTTCACCGTCCTCTGCGAATACTTTCTGTCTCTGCCGCGTAAGGGTGTCGTGCAGTAACAATGACTTGGATTTCTTTGTGCTATTTCTCATGCTTTAATCGGACAAATTCATTACAAGGTTCAAAGACGGCTTGGCAAAA
>CAZWTI010000376.1:0-4989 GCA_964637065.1 uncultured Puniceicoccaceae bacterium | reverse complement strand
AAAAAGGGAATTTCTGGTAAAAGACACCGCATCAAATGGAAAAGATCGCAGATTGAAAACTCGATCAAAAACCATGAGGAGAGGCAAAACGAAGCTGATCTCGAAGAACGGGACCGAGAGAAAATCAAAGAGAAGATTGAGAATTTCCGCAAAGAACTTGCCTTGCTAGATGAGGAAAAAACCGCATTGAATGAATATAATCACACTCGTTTCATTCAATCCCGTAAGGATGAGGCGGCGGAAACTTCTAGGAAGCAGGAGGTTGCCTTAGAAAAGGTCGGAGCGAAAATCGTCGAAGCAAAGGCAGACCTCGAACAAGCTTGCAAGCAGGGAGACGAAGCACTTGCCGAGGAATTGCAGGATGACCTTCACTTACTTGAGATGGAAAAAGAAGCGATAGAAAATTTTGCCCACGAAATCTTTATCAAGAATCTCGAAAAGCTTAAAGCCAAACGCCGTAGTGAGTTGAAGTAACTGGTCGCCCAAATATTAGGACTTCCTCAACCCACTGCCCACCCAATTCGAGGAAACCCTATCTTTCTGCTTCAGCCTGTTTTAATTCTTCTGCGTAGATTGTTACTTGGGCATTTTCACCTTTCACCAAGTCCTTCGCCCTGCGAATGGCTTTTGCAATTGAAAGAGTGGGGTTGCTTGGGCTGTCGATAAAGACATTGCGGCGATTGAGTCGGGAGAGGAGTCCTGAATCACGAAAAATTCGCAAGATGTCTTTACGCACCTCGCACAGAAGAATATGGCAATTTTTCTCCTTCAGGTAGTCCAGCAACTCTTCTAGAGCGAGCACGGAAGTGGCATCAAGGTGGTGGGCGTTCCGCAATTTAAGTACGAGTACCCGCAAGTTGGGATCCTCGCCCACACGGCGAATCTGTTCGTAAAACAACTCTGCGGCAGCAAAGAATAATTCACCCTCAACATGCACGATCGACACTTCTGGCTGAGGTCGCTCGGCCTTGTCGGTTAGTGCGGCGAGGTGGCCTTCCTGAGTGTAGCCGTACTCTATCAATTCAGGCTCGGCTACTTTTTTCAAGAATAGCAGGATGGAGGCGACAACTCCCGCAAAAATTGCAACTTGCAAGGAAAGGAGTAGGCCCACCACGAGTGTGACGGCAAAGGCAATGCCGTCCGCCCTTGTTGTGCGAGCGACGGTCTTGATTTGTTTTGTGCGGATGAGGGATGCTCCGATGAAGACGACCAAAGTGGCTAAGGCAGGCAGAGGAACATAGCTTACTAACTCTCCGAGGAAAAAAGCTCCTCCAAGCAAGATGAGGCCGGCAAAAAGCATAGCGACTGGCGTGCCTGCGCCACTTTGGACATTGACGGTGGAGCGGGTAAGGGAGCCTGAGGCGGGCATTCCTGAGAAAAAAGCACATGCTAAGTTGCCCATGCCGATGGCATAAGTTTCTTGATTTGCATTAAGGCGTTCGCCGGCGCGTGCGGCTAAGGATTTTCCAATAGAGATGCCTTCTAAGGCACAAAGCAGGGCCAAAGCTCCTGCGGTCCAGGCGACGCTGCCCCAATCATGAATTCCACTTGACCAAAAATTCGGGACGTTGAAGAAGTTTTCTTTGGCAGAAAAGGAATCCAGAGTCTGTACGGTCCAACCATGCGACCTGAACCAGAGACTGGCTAGAGAAGCGAGGACCAAGGTTATGGCGACGTTCGGCAGTCTTCGAACACGATGTCGCAGCGTTAAGTATAGTGTGGCAGTGAGAAGACTCATTGCGATGGCCGAGCTGGAATAACTGCCTATGGATCGAACAACGGCCCATGCAACTTCGAGAAAAGTGGAAGGTGCTTCGCTCACCTCAAAACGAAAACCGAACATGTGCCGACATTGGTTTGCCATTATTAGGATGGCTGCCGCCGTTACATACCCAGTGATAACTGTTCGGGAAACATACTGAATCATGGAAGCCAAACGCAGGAAGGAGGCGACCACTAGGAAAAATCCTGCAAACAACGCGAGCAGGGGGAGCAAGGCGAGTGCCTCAGGCCCCGCAATTCCATCAGAGTTAACATATCCCAAGCTTGCAAAAGCGCCAAAGAGCAGTACGGCGGTCGCGTTGGTAGGCCCAAGCGCAATGAAGCGGGTTTGGGCGAAAAGCGAACCGGCGATGGCGGCGACTGCAGAACCAAAGATGCCGAATTTTATGGGTATCCCTGCCACGAGGGCATACGCCATTCCCTGAGGGAAAGCCAATAGAGCCACATACAGAGCGGCCCGAGAATCACCGATCAGGGCATCCCTACGATATTTCCTCAAAGTGTTCGCGAGGGGAAACCAGCTTATGCTTGGAACGATCGCTTTGGGTAAAGACCCATAGGCTCCACCCTTCTTCTCTGTGGACTTCGACATCATCAACCTCTCTTGCCCTGCAACTTATCGAACCACGACCTTTCTCCAAGTCCTTTCGCGCGAAGGAAGTTTTTTTAGAATTTTCTAAAGTTTCGGGAGTTGCGGTCGATTAATACCATTAGCCGCAAGGAGGCGGCCGAACAATTACATAGGTCCCGACCCGCAAGGAGGCAGGTTGAGTCCGCTACGACCACGCTCTCTCAAGGAGGGAAGCTCCGTGGCAGTCTACACCTTTCCCAAAGCAATAGCGATTGCTTGGAGGTCGACCTCGGGACGCAGGCAATGTGTGTCTCGGGTTGGTTTTCTGGCAAGCGAGTGCCGTTCGGCTCTTTTGCGGATTTACAGGTCCGTATTACCAACCTGTGGTCCGCCCGGACAACCTTGTTCTTTGGTCTCGCTCGCTCGTTCTTGGAGGCAGAAAAGTCCTCGGGCATCTTCCCTCAATCCATTTTTCCGCCAATTTCATCCCAATGCAGGCCACGCTATGCCCGGATTGCACTCAATGTTTGTATTTAACTGATTATTAAAACCTAAAACCACCAAACAATCTTATGAAACCATCTTGACCTTGGGGTTCCGCCACGAGGGCGGGTCCCAATAATTAACGCCTATAATCAAAAAATTGGAGACACGGAAGTCTCGCCATGTATCTAAAAAATACGGATTCCTCGTCCTGCGAGCCAAATCTAGGGCTCGCACGAAATCATTGTGTCTTGCCGTTTGCGCCATCCAAATTTGCTCAATCCGACATTGGCATGGAGTGATGCATTTCCGCCTCCCATCAACCATCTATTTTAACGACCAGCTAATTTTAAACCCACAACAATTAATATGAAACTTTCCTGATTTGGGCTCCGCCAGGAGGGCGGCGCCCAAGATTTTGCAATTTAATCAACAACCTAGAGACAAGGAGGTCTAGTCATGCAACTGACAAACTACGGATTAATTGAGTCGCGAGGGAATTACCTCGCGACACAAGCCAACCATGAACGCCCCATGGATCGAATATCCTCGGGCCTTAGGCTAAGCTCATCCCGCGATGATGCAGGAGCCTTATCCCAATCGAAGCGACAGCGTCTGGAAATGATGAACGACACGGCATTCAGGACCAACCTTCAAAATGCCCGTACGTTTTTAACCATGCAGCAAGCGGGTCTGCAGGAAGTCCGCGCCACCTACAGTCGCATGGAGTTTCTGGCCCAGCGAGGAATAGATCCGACACTTTCCGATGTTGACAGAGCCGACAACGAATTGGAATTTCGGGAACTCGTCAAACAACTGGACGAATTGATGGGCCAGAAATTCAACGGAATAAGGCTCTTCAACCAGAACACGGTTTGCGGTGCGGTTAAGGACATTCCGTTGGGCCAACTTGATTTGATAAATGGAAAAGCCGGTGCCAACCATGCAATCAGGGCTCAAACGCTTGATGTGCAAGCGCCCGGTGGAACCCTTACCTTTCGGGTCAATTCTGGCGGAGCGGGAGATCTTTACCGAATCTTTATGGGCAATCAGGAGGTGTTCAGCGCCGGCAGCAGTTTTGCGGGGCCGGATCCTACCCTTCAGTACAACGATCCTGGCACTTTTGCGTTAGGACCTGATCGGTGGGTAACCTCAGGAAATGCAAGAAATGGAGATGCGGATACCTTCGAGGTCACCTTCGGCCCCGGAACGCCCACTACCTACAAGGTAACTCATGGTGGCTCAAATGCAGGATTGGCTGCAAATAACGGAGCCGGCGCTCAAGGTCAGCTTGTCGCTGATGGCGGCATCATCCGAACCGGGGATGTCCCCTTCGGGTCAACGAATACAAACTTAACACTGCAAATCGAAACGACTACAATAGGCATCATTTATGCCGAGAGTAATCCTAACCCCGGAGACCCCGGAGTTAAGTTCGAACCAATGAGCTACGACTCGATTATACCGCTCGATACTCACGACAACACGATGCTATTTCGGGCAAAGGGGTTCGGTACTTTGGAAGAACATTCAATAGCTACTTTCGACCTGGCAAAGGACACGCTTGATCATCTGGTCGGTAAAAACGGTTATTATGGTGAAACCAAATGTATTGCCGAGGATCGCATGCCGGCGGTTGCTGCGGAATTGCGGAGGATAGATCTCAAGTTGGCAGACCTTGAGGACCAGCACATGAACGGCGAGGTTGCGCTGAGCCGAATTCAGGATACCGACGTAGCCCGTGAAGCAACGAGTTTAGCCAAGCAAAATCTAAAGATGGAAGTGGCGGCAAACGCCATGTCCCGCGTCACTCGACTTACAGATGTCCTTATGCCTTTGGCCACGCAGCGTCACGGCGGCGGATTAATGGGTGCTTCAATATTATAATATGGGAAATAAAAGCCCGATTGTGCAGTTAATGCTTTTATTTAATCCTGCCGCAGCCCAACAAGGTGAAATACAACTTATTGGCACATGCAATACTTAGATTATAAATAGTTCTATAATTTGCATTAATGCGAATGGACTTAAGCCAGTTAACATTTGGAAAAAATTTTCAAAAATATGTAGAATAGAGCATTTATATTAATTTAAAGCACCCCCGATATATTTTCCATTAGTCTTATAACGTAATAGCCCTACAGAAATACAAA
>CAZWTI010000375.1:0-3054 GCA_964637065.1 uncultured Puniceicoccaceae bacterium | reverse complement strand
TTGTCGGCCGTAGCCTGTTTCCAAGCCTCGACGTACTCCAAGGCCTCGGCTAAATAGAAATCCTCCAGGGTGTCATAGGTCCGAATCTCGAAACCGGGCCTGACAAGCTCTAGCAAATCCTTCTCGCTCAGCTTGGCGGCGACGTTGCTCAGGTCGTCCTCGAGCGTGGTGTAGTCCCACCAATCGGGAGCGATTCGGCTTAGTTTTCTAGGCATGCTTCAAGTTCCGTTCTCTAAATCGGATTCATAATCTTCGTTGATTAGGCAAAGCTCTCCCAATGCATCCCGGAGTGGATCGACCTCATCGCCGGAAAATCCGAGGTGATTGTGGCGCCTCCAACCTTCCGCCTTCTCGAACTTGCCGGACAATCGACCAACCTCGACATCCAATTCCTCCATCTTGGCCAAGTAGGAGTCAAGCCCCTGACTGGCGTCCAGCCAAGAGCGCTGACTCTCGTGCGCCGACAAGGCGGCAAGCTTTTCCCCCGATACTCCGGCAACGTCCACAAAGAGACCCGCTTCGACTCGCTTCCGCAAGTTGTCACGAAGACCATAAGGCATGGCATGGTAGACGGTTACTTCCTTGTAAGGGGGATCGACAGGCGGTTCGCTCAAGAAGTTCGGCATAGAGTGAGTGAATGCCGCCGTCACGGCTAGCCTGCAAACGTTGACGTGATCCTCCATGTAGTCTTGCGGAGAATGCGTGAGAACGACGTCGGGGGCAACTTTGCGGACTATAGCAGCCAGTTTGCGGAGATGCCGCTCGTCGTAAAAGATTTCCAAGTCGTTTGAAAAGCCCTTGTGAAAAGAGGCCCCAAGCAATTCCGCCGCGCGACTGGCTTCTGCCCCACGAACGCGAGCCGTTTCATCGGAATCCATTATTTGGCTCCCGCAATTGCCCGAAGATACGGTCAGGTAATGCGTTTCCCAACCTAACCGCTTCAAGTGAAGCAAGGTGCCGGCCATAAAAAATTCGATGTCGTCCGGATGCGCCGCAACGGCTATGGCGACCTTGTCGCTCACACAGATGAATCTACAACGGTCTAACGACCGAGATCCCGCGATAGTAATCAAGCAAGGTCTCGAGGGAGCCAACGCCGCCACCCATTCCGCTTTGCTTGACCCCTCCATAGGGAACTCCATGGACGACGACGTTGTGACTGTTAATCCAACCGTTGCCCGCGACAAAGGAATCGGCCACGCGATGGCAGCGAGAAAGGTCACTCGACCAAACGCTGTTTGCAAGACCGTACGGAGTGTCATTCGCCTTGGAAAGACCATCGGCCTCGTCCTCGAATGGAGCGAGATAGGCAACGGGACCAAAAATCTCCTCGCGCGCAGCAACGTTTTCAAGGGAACCCGCCAGCAGCGCCGGCTTCACGTAATACCCCCCGGGCTGTCCCTCTACCTCGGCGGAACCACCTTCCAGAACGACCTCCGCTCCTTCTCCAACTCCTTTCTCGAGGTACCCGAGAACGCGAGCTTTTTGCGTCTCGTTGACGACTGGCCCCATCTGGGTTCCATCATTCGATGGATAACCGATGACGACCTTTCTCATCCGTTCCGAAACCTCGTTTACAAAGTCGTCGTAGACTGGCTTCTGAATCAACCAGCGGGTGGCGTCACAACAAACCTGTCCGGTATGAAAAGTAATGGCGTCCACGAGCTTTTGGGCAGTCTCGGAAACGTCCACGTCGTCGAATACCACGGCAGCCCCCTTGCCGCCGAGCTCCAGTTTGACGGGCACCAAGTTTCGACCGCACGCTTCCGCCACCAAGCGTCCCACCTCGGGAGATCCAGTGAAGGACATGCGGGAAATATCTGAACTTGCGGAAAGGGCTGACCCGGTTACCTCGCCAAGACCGGGCACTATGTTGACCACTCCGTCGGGGAAACCAAGTTCCTTTACCATTCGACCGAGATAAAGCGTCGTGAGAGGTGTGTCTTCGGCGGGTTTCACGACGACCGTATTGCCGGCGGCCAAGGCGGGAGCGATACCCCAACCGCAAAGGAGAAAGGGAAAGTTCCATGGAACAATGCTGGCGCAGACGCCCCATGGATGACGAGTATAGGCGGCGTCATGACCCTTCACCGCAATCACAGTACGAAGCTGCATGCTCTGGGCGAGATCTGCGAAATAACGCATAGTGTCGATGAAGTTCTGTACGTCGTCCTCGGCCTGACCGAGGATTTTCCCGCAGTCCATTGATTCCAGCTGAGCGATCAAGGGCTTCCTGTTTTCCACTTCGTCCGCCAAACGATGAAGGTAGACGCAACGTTCGTTCACGGGAAGCTTGGCCCAATCGGAATTCTCGAAGGCCTTTCCCGCCAACTCCACGGCCCGATCGACGTCGGCGGGCTGCAGGTTGTGAACGTCGGCCAACTTCTCGCCGCTGCCCGGATCGTTCACGGCAAAGGTATCTCCGCTCGAGGAAGGCAAGTCCTCACCGCCTGCAAAACCCGCGATGGGGCCTTGGGAAAGAATCTCTCTTATCTCATCTTGAAGGGAAGGGTCTGTAGTCATGGGAAAGCTCCTTAGGGTTTTAAAGGTAAAAATGCTCCCTCCATAAGCGGAAAACCGGGCCTCCGGGTCAACTCTTGATTGGTGTCGATAGAAATTCCCTGTAGCGGACTCAATTATTCTGGCAAAAACCAAATGAAACCGCACTTTATCGAAAATGCTTCGAAATACCTTTCTCCTTTTTCTCGTTGTAGTTTTCGCTCACGCCATTCAGCCAAATGGTTTCGCTGAGGATTGGCCCGGATGGCGTGGTCCGCGCGGAGACGGCACAGTCCAAGATTCCACCGCACCCGTTAAGTGGTCACTGCCAAGTAACCTCGTCTGGAAAGTCGCCGTAGAAGGCAAGGGGCACGCCTCGCCCATCGTCGTCGGCAACAAGCTCTTTCTGGTAACCGCCGTGGAAAAGAATAAGTCGCGGATGCTCCTTTGCCTAGACCGAGCCAACGGGAAAGAACTCTGGCGCAGCACGGTGCTGAAAAGTCCCTTCGAGCGGGTACACCGCTTGAACAGTCGCTCCTCCAGCACCCCCTGCAG
>CAZWTI010000374.1:0-2535 GCA_964637065.1 uncultured Puniceicoccaceae bacterium | reverse complement strand
AATTTGCATTGCTGGACTCCAAAACTGGAGAAACCGTCCTGCAGGGCACCAAGGACATGGGTTCATCATCAAAGGACCCCGCAGTACAACGCGTGACGACAGGCAGCGGGAGAGAAAAACTGATTCTAGCTCGAGCCTCGGAACTGGAACAACCCACACCGCAAGGACATTTCCTGCGAAAGTTCGGGCAGTCCGAGCGCACCTACGTCGTGGGCGCCTCGAATCTGTCGGGTTCCGTTCCGCAGATCATGGAACTCATGAACGGTTTCACCACCGAGGCCCTTACTAGCCCCGATTCCCTGATCTTCCGAAAGATCAAGGACGAGGCCAGCAAGTTCAAGCGTGCCGACGTGGTCTTCCTCAGCATCTTGAACCGCTTGCCGAACCGAGGCGAGCGGACCCTACTGCTCAAGCAGCTCCGCAACAAAGGTGACGACGAGGACATGGCCGATCTTATCTGGGCTCTCCTCAATACTCCCGAGTTCTTTTTCATCAAGTAGCGAACAACCTATAAATCCCGCGAGCCATGCACCACTTAGCACGCCAACTGGACGACGCCTCTCGCCGCTCCTTTCTCCAATACGCCGCCAAGACCGCGCTCGGCGTCACCCTACTTCCCCCCGCCTTCCTCGGAGCCGCTCCCGGCGATCCCAATAAGCCCGTGGTCGTCCCCATGAAGAAGGCCACGGCCGACGCCGTAATCTTCCTCTACATGCGCGGGGGCATGAGTCAGATAGACACCTTCGATCCCAAGACCGACGGCGAAACAAAGGGTTCCACTCGACCCGTCGCCACCAAAGCCGACGATCTTCAGTTTTCCAACCTTTTGCCGAAGCTTGGTGATCAAGCCAAAGACATCTCGGTAATTCGCTCCATGACCACACGTACGGGAGCACATTCCCAGGCTTCATACGTCATGCACACGGGTTATCGCCAACGTCCGGGAAGCACACATCCCCAGCTTGGTTCATGGGCCCAGCACTTTCTCGGGAAGTCCGATCCCGTGCTGCCGTCAAGCGTCGTCATATCCGGAGGAAACCCCGGCCCAGGCTTTCTGCCGCCCGACCACAGTCCCCTTCCCATCGGCGACCCAAACAAGGGGATCAAGGATCTCCTTCCCGACATCGACAAGGAACGCATGGACAAGCGAGTCAACCTCGCTCGACAATTCGCGTCAGCCTTCGAGTACTATTTCCCGCACGAAGACGTAAAGGCCTATTCCGACTTCTACCAACAAACCATCAAGTTCCTCTCGGGAGACGCCTCCGAACCCTTCGATATCTCGAAGGACCCCCAAAAGCTCCGCAACCAGTACGGCAACCATTCCTTCGGCCAAGGCTGTATCTTGGCGAGACGACTCGTCGAGAAAGGGGTACGCTACGTAGAGGTCAAATCACGTCGCAACTGGGATTCCATGCACGGGGGCACTCGCCAACTAAACTCCCTGGCCGACGAACTGGATGGATCGGTATCCGCGCTGATGACCGACCTCAGGGACCGGGGGATGCTGGAACGCACTATGGTGGTAGTGACTTCCGAGTTCGGTCGAACCTCGAAGGTCAAGGGCAACGGTGGTCGCGACCACCACCCGAACGGCTTCTCCTGTATGCTCGCAGGCGGCGGCATCAAGGGCGGTCAGGCTATCGGCGCAACTAATGAAAAAGGTCGATAACCCGAGCCTAAACTTGAACCCAAGTACTTTCACGCCACCATCGCCACCGCCATGGGAATGAACGTGGAAAAGCGCTTTCACCCCAAGGGCGGTGGACGCCCCTCATTCGTCGGCGGTCGCGGCAAGCCCATCATGGAGTTGCTCGTCTAGGCAATCACTACCGAACCCAGTAAATAGGCTCGCGAAGAAATTCCCCTTCGCAAATTATCGGCGGGATGAAATTCATCCTAGTCACAGCATCAGCCTTCGCCGCCCTCGCCGTAACCACTTCAGCGGCGAAACGCCCAAATTTCATCCTCGCCATGGCAGACGACCAAGGGTGGGGCGAAATGGGCTATCAAGGGCACAAGGTCCTCAAGACGCCCAACTTCGACGACATGGCCAAGTCAGGCCTTCGCTTCGACAGGTTCTATGCCGCCGCTCCCGTCTGCTCGCCCACCCGGGCCAGTTGCCTTACCGGGCGTCACCCAAATCGCGTCGGCGTCTTCAAGTGGGGCTACCCCATGCGCACGGGTGAGATCACCATCGCCGAGGCCCTTAAGACTGCAGACTACACCACCGCCCACTTCGGCAAGTGGCACCTTGGGTCCGTGCGAGCCGACAGCGCCGCATGTCCGGGAGCCAACGGCTTCGACGAATGGGCCTCCGCCCCCAACTTCTACGAAAACAACCCTTTGTTTAGCCACAACGGAAAAGTCATCGAGATGGAGGGTGAAAGCTCACTCGCCACCATGGAGATCGCCCTGCGCTGGATCCGTAAGGTGGCCAAGGAAGAAAAACCTTTCCTCGCCGTCATCTGGTTCGGCAACCCGCATGGACCGCATGTCGGGGTCGATGAATTCCTCAAACCCTACGCCAAGCAA
>CAZWTI010000373.1:0-2767 GCA_964637065.1 uncultured Puniceicoccaceae bacterium | reverse complement strand
ACAACTTTTTATGCCCATCCCATCATTTGCCCAAGTGGCTCTTGGCTTTGTCGAGAATGCGTTTCTCCTCAATGGTAAGGGATCCGAATCCCTTGTCGTTTATTTTATCCAAGATTCGATCCACCTCTTGCTGCACAAATTCGCGATTGTCCAGATTCACGGAATAGCCAGAGGGCGTGCCTGTCCTGTGAGTCGGCTTGTTCACCTTGAGCCATGATGGTTTTTGTAGGCGAGGACGACGGATCGCCCGAGTTCCGCCTTGCCGCATGTACCCAAAGAAAAATAACCCTGCCAGCATGCCCCCGAGATGGGCCGAGTGAGCAATGCCTCCCACGCCCTTAAGTTCAGAAAAAAGAAATCCGTAAGTCTCGATTCCCAGTAAGCCCCATAGAATCCACTTTGGTTTAAGCGTACATGGCAAAACGAAAAACAACAAAAGGGTAATGGGCTGTTCGGGACGTCTCAGACAAAAAGTCGTCAAGAAGGCCATGGCTACAGCAGATGCCCCAACAAGAGCACCCCCCTTCATGTTGAAGGCAAACCAAAGGAGCGACCCAGTCGCCGCTCCCACCAAAGCGAGCCAGCCCATCATCCTTGGCCCCAAGTCGGCCTCCAGAGCCCTGCCTATGAAAAAGATAGCGAGCATATTAAGCACCAAATGCCAAGCCCCCTCATGCAAAAAAGCATATGTTGCAAGAGTCCAAATCTTGCCCGAAAGCAACCCTTCGGCCGTAAAAGCAGTCAAATTTAAAAAAGCCTCGTTCACTTGGCGATTTCCCAAAGCCTCGACAAGACTCTGCAGAACAAAGCTGACTATTAGAGATATGAGAAATGCCTTAAGAAAACTGCCGGTACTCGGCCCGAAACTTGGGGCCCGCATATATGGTCGATCGTAAAGCATAATAAAAGACTGCTTTGGGGGAGACGAAAACTATGACGGTTGTGAAAAACCTCCCAAATATTAATGACTCTCTGACTTCCAAAAGGAAAAGGCAATCTTTAGACGCCTCAAAAACAAGCTGGTCCGCTCATGCTTTCGTCTGCATTTCCTTGCGCAAAGCCTTCCAACTCTTGAGACGAGCACCAACGGCATCCTCTGCTCCGGACACCTGTGGAACATACAGTTCAAGTGGTTGCTCAAGATACTCTTGGCCAGATACGTTCTCGTGAAAGTCATGGCTGTAAAGATAGCTTTCCTCTTTTGCGTCACGATGTCTCTTATTTCGTCCATGCTTGTCCCGAATAGACGCAGGAACTCGCTGAATGGGATCGGCGTGGATGGCACGCTTCGCATTGCCTAGCGCCAAGATGGAACTGTTGCTCTTGGGGCAAGTGGAGAGAAAAAGTGTGACGTGCGCGAGGTTGAGCTCGCACTCGGGCAAGCCAATGGTCTCGCAAGCCCGAAACGCGGCGTCTGCCAAAAGTAGGGCACGTGAATCCGCCAAGCCCACGTCTTCCGACGCGAAGATAACGAGACGGCGAGCAATAAAACGGGGCTCCTCCCCCCCCGCCAACATTTTGGCCAGCCAATAAAGTGCTGCATCGGGATCGTTTCCTCGCATACTTTTAATAAATGCCGAGGCTGTATCGTAGTGTTCGTCTTCGTCGCGGTCGTAGCGAATGCTGCGCTCTCGGGAAAAGACATCTACTTCCTTTTCAGTAATCTTTCCGCCCAATGGTAGGGCCTCTGCAATGGTTTCCAAAAAGTTATACGCTCTCCTCAGATCGCCATTCGCCATAAGGGCTAGAATTGACAAGGCCTTTTTATCCGCCTTACAGCTTCGGGCGCCGAGTCCTCTTTCCTTTTCTTTAAGGGCTTTTCGAAGAGCGGCCTCGATCAAGTTCTCCGCCAATGGTTCCAAAGTAAAAAGGTGACTGCGGCTAAGAAGCGGATCGATCACATAATAGCGTGGGTTGTGAGTGGTCGCTCCAATGAGACGAGCCTCGCCGGATTCCACATCCGGCAAAAGCAAGTCCTGTTGGGCCTTGTTGAAACGATGAATTTCATCCACAAACAAGAAGCAATTGGCCGAGCCATGGTAACGCGAAAGTTTCAGAGCCTCTCGCAATTCAGCCATGTTTGAAGTAACGGCATTCACCCTAAGAAGCTTGCATCGGCTTTCCGCCGCTATAACCGTCGCCAAGGTTGTTTTCCCCGAACCCGGCGGTCCTGCAAGAATCAAGTTGCCCAAGCGGTTTTCGCGTATCAACTTGGGCAACAAGCAACCCTCGCCCAAGACATGCTCTTGTCCCAGCGTCTCCTCAAGCGTCCGCGGGCGCATCCTTTCAGCCAAAGGGCGTCGAACCTGTGGCTCCTCGGCAAGTGTTTGAAAAAGTGGCTCTTTGGAGAAATCTTCCACAACAATCTTCATAAAAGCACTCTGCAACTGATGTCGCAAGCATTGTCATGAATCTTTCGAAATCCAGCGGGAATAGTCCCTTGAGGGTTCCATGGATTTGATTCCTCATCCCTTGTATCATCGGCTACCTTTCGGCAGAAAAGTTAACCTCTTGGGACTCGCTTCCTTTTATTTTAGGCGCATTACTTTTTTATTTGGTGGCTTTTTCTTCCGCAGTTAGGTCACGAGATCGACCGTGGATTTGGCACACCACTTTTGTTTTCGGTAGTTTCGGGCTTGCAATCGGCCATTTCCTTGAACTCGAAGGGACGAAAACCTACCCTAGCCCATCTTTTCTTGCCGCCCAGAGAACTCATTCTAGAAGTACAAATTTTTCGTATTTTCAACAGTAGTAAGGGTTCCAAAAC
>CAZWTI010000372.1:0-4729 GCA_964637065.1 uncultured Puniceicoccaceae bacterium | reverse complement strand
AGTCGCACCAAGTGGAGGGCAATTTTCCGACCGGGGTAGGGCATCTGCATGCAGGTCCTTCGCGGATCGACTGGTTCGGCGACCGGGGCTTGCCCGACGAGGAGCAATGGTTCTATCACGCCGTGGCCGACGTCATACGGGCCAATTCCCTTCTTCGTTCCTTTCCGGAGATCAATCTCCGGAAGATTGGACTGACCGGCATCTCCTGGGGAGGCACCGTGGTCAGCTCGGTGGCAGGCGTCGACCCACGCTTTGCCTTTGCCATTCCCGTTTATGGGGGAGGCTTCATCCATGAGAGCGACAACGAGGGTCTGGCCCAGTGGTTTCCTCCGAAAAACATGACCGAAGCCCAGTTTCGCGACTACCGCTCCAAGTGGGATCCCTCCGCTCACTTGCCCCATGCCGAGATGCCCATGCTGTGGGTGACCTCGGTGGCCGATCCCGTCTTCCAAATCGATGTTTTCGCCCATTCGGCCCAAGCGGCAGGAGGCGACAGTCGCTTGTGCATGCGTCCTTGGATGATACACGGTCATGGCAACGGATGGAACGACGCCCCTGAAATCGGGCAGTTCGCCGACAGCATCGTGAAGGACGGGCCCTCCTTGCCCAAGTTGCATCGACCGGAAACCAAGCCCGACACCCGTATCGTGCACACCAAGTACGAGGGTCGGGGCAAGTTTACCGAGGCTTGGATTTATTTCACGTCCTCAAAAGGCAAATGGAAGAACCGCAAATGGCATTTCATCCGGTGCTCTGTTCGCGCCAAGGAACTCGTCTCCCAAAAGGCTCTCCCAAAGAACGCGACGGCCTTTCTGGTCTATGTGTTTCGGGACCGTGGAGGGTATCGTGATAATCATGCCGCTTCCGAGCTTGTTGAGTTCATGATGCCCGACTGACGCTGGCGAAGACTCTCGGAGGTCAGGCATCTGCTGGAGACGTTCTCTCTTCACGGCCCGGCTTTGAGATTGGGAATCCTTCTTCGTCTGCTCAGTCGCAAGAAATGGGCTTCCGCCTTGTTCGTCGCCCTTGAGTCAGCGCAATTCCTCGCGGCGAGGTCGGACCCTCAGTGCGTCAGAGGATCGAGAGCCTGCGCTTCAGGTTTAAAGCCCGGGATACGGAAGCTTCCTGCCGGGGTCTCCGACCGACTGAGGTTCTTGGCAAGTTTCGTCCCGACTGAGGTCGCAGGGCGAATCGAAGAAGGGAAGGAATCTGTTTCTTCATCATTGCGGAGCTTGTCATCGAGTCGGGGAACTCGTAGAGTTGAAGTCGATGGGTGTTTCCCTTATGCCCGTCGGATTGGAGGCGGGCATGAGCTTGCAGGACTTCGCCGACTTGATCAAGTTTGTCCGGGCGCCCATTGCGGACGGCAGGAAAGTTCGCTAATGCTGAACAACTCGTTTGACGTTCGGTCTCTTGCGAGTCTCGGTCTTGGTTCGGCTACTTCTTCCTGTTGTCGACCTCGACCGACCGTCCCGTTTTCGCGGACTCTAGCGCCGCCGTCACCACTGCGCAAATGTTGCGGGCCGCCAGGCAACCGAGGACGGGTTCCTCCTCGCCGTCTATGGCTCGCGCGAAGTTTTCGGCCAGAAGGTAGTTGTTCCGGTCGGCGATGCGCCTGTTCCTGAAGTCGTTGTCGGGTTGTCCCTTGTAATGAATCGAGACTTCCGGTCTGGCTTCGGAGATGACAGCTGCTCCGTCGGTCCCGACCAAGCGAATCTTGATTTCCCCGATGTCGGGATGCGATTCTGCTCCGATTCGGCCAATACAAAGAGAGCCGATTATGCCTCCCTCTATCTCCATGACTACCGATGCGAGGTCATCGACCTCGTTGTCGGCGTGCGCCTGGTGGAAGTGTGAGGCGGCCCTTGCGAACACCTTCTCTACGGCGCCTCCTTCCGTCAGCAGGTCGACGTAGGCAAGAGGATAGACTCCCTCCACCTCGAGCTCGCCCATGGGGCTTGCGCCCACGCCTCCGTCGGAACCGTCGGCATGAGCCTCCAGTTGGCGTTCCAGCCATTCGATGGGTGGGTCGCCCTCTTTGCGAGTCCCAAGCGGAGGTCCCGCATCCTTGGAGAAGTAGAAGTCGCAGTGGATGGCCTTAAGTCTGCCGACTTTTCCGGATCGGACGGCTTCTCTCGCCTGTATAAGCGCGGGCAGGTAGTTTCGGTTCCAGACTAGGCACTGCACGCCGTTTTCCCGTACCGCATCGACAAGTGAATCGCATGCAGCGATCGTTGTAGAGAGAGGTTTGTCGACCACGACGTGCAGGCCTCTCTCCGCAGCCTTGATCGCAAGTTCGCAGTGCCGTTCCGCTTCGGGGCTGACTGCGACGGCATCTATTTTCTCAGTCCCGAGAGCATCCTTGACGTCCCTCAGGTACGGAATGCCGAATTCCTCGGCGAACAGCGCGTTCCTTTCGTGAGTCCAGTCCGGGCGAGATTCCTCATCGGCGACGAACCTGAGTTCAAAACGAGGATGCGCGGCGATTGCCCGCGGGAGGTAGTCGTGTTTCACGACGCTTAGAACGCCGACCCTGAAGGGCTCCTTGTCGCGATCGGTGGGATTCACTTATCTTTTTCCCCGAAGTTCTCAGTCACGATTTCCGACGCCTTTCGGTAGCTTCTCGCCATGCTGCCCGAATCATTGCCCTCTCGGACGTCCTCCGCGAAACTCCGCAGCAGATTTTCGATCGTCGCAAGCTCGAATGATTGCCGGTCGGCCTGGGGCGAACCGCCGTAGAAGAAGAGGTTGCGGTTCCTGTGGTCGTCGGCGTAGGCGGCGCCTTTCGAACCGATCAAGCTGAACGAACGGTGTCCGTCGCCTTCGGGAAGTGAGTGCGCAAAGTCCAGCACGGCCATGCCGCCCGCAGGAAAACCAATGTGAATGATCGAGCAGGAATTGGCTTTGTCGGTGTTCCCAAGGCAATGCACCGCCTCGGGGTCGTTCCCGAAGAACCACAAGGCGAGATCGACTGCTCCGACTCTTGTAGCGTGGTCACTTGGTTGGGCTCGCCGATCCCACAAGTGCAGGCGAAGCAAACCCGGTCTTCCGAGCTGCCCCTCGTCGAGGCTCTCGCGAACGGCGACGACGTCGGGTGAGAAACGAAGGGGCAGGGAGGGGAATAGCCAGGGTTCCTCGAGAAGGGGTTCTGCGTCGACCAGCAGGGTGGGCTTCCCCTCGAAGCTTGCTCGAGGATTGTCCGTGACGATCAGGTCGGCCGCTTCGGCGGCGCCGGCCAAGGACAAGTCGGGTATTCGGCTGGCCGCGATCGCGAAGGCTTTGCAATTCCCGGAATCCGCGATCGGCAGATGGATTCTCATCGATCGAGTTCGCGCTTGCTTGTGTCGGGGGCCAGAACGACGACGAGCATTCCCACTGCGAAAATCAGGCTGGTGATCTGTCCTACTTGCGCGTGATTACCATCAAATATTGCTTTCAACCAAGGGGTAAGGAAAATAGTTGCTGCTGTGAGAATTCGTCCATAATTGAAACTGACTCCGGCGCCAGTGGCACGGATTTTGGTTTCAAAGAGTTCAGGAAGGAAGAAAGGCAACCAACCGAAGAAAATTCCATTAAAAAATCCCCAAAGGCTAACGAAAAGCAAAAAGTTGGAATCTGTTGGTGACGCAAACCAGAATATGTATTGGGATATCATTAAGGCAAATAGACAAGATACAAAATAGCATGATCTCCTTCCGATTTTCAGAGCAATAATTGCAGCTAAACCGCTGCCAACTATGCTGGCGATGGAACGAGTTTGCAAAATTTGAGCTTTTAATTCGGGTGAACCGACTTCAGATGCCCAAGGTATAATCCAGGCAAAACATCCCCAACCTCCAAGTAAAGGAACAGTAGCAAGGATAATGCCGATCAGGGTGACCCCGAGGTAGGGTTTTTTAAATACTGATGGGGAAATTGATTTTTCAGGTTCCTCTTCACTGTCTTGGTTTTGGGAAGCGATCCATGTCGGAGATTCTTTAACAAATAAGAGAATGATTAATCCTAGGGGGACAGAGTAGGCGCCTATCAAAAAAACACCCCTGAATGAATCCGCATCGGCTGGATTTTCAGCCATCATTGTAGCAAAGGTAAAGATACCGATGTTTCCGGCCATTCCGATCAGACTAGCCATGACTGGTCGTGCAATTTTAGACCACGCCTCGGATACCAAAGCAACACCATTTGGCCAGCAACCCCCAATGCCCAGACAGGCAAGAAAACGAATGCAAAGTAATTGAAGAGGATCTTTAACAAAGTAAGCAAGCCCTGTGAGAGTCGAGAACCAGAGAATTGAAATGCCAAGGGTACGGGTTCTTCCGATTCTATCTCCAAGTTTCCCAAAAATATAACCACCCGCTGCAGCACCGAAAAGAAATGCGCATTGCTGATAGGCCCACCAGTCAGAAATGAGGTTATTTAGCTGTTCAGGATTCAATTTGTCTGACCAGCCTGACTCAATGATCAAATATTTGGTAGCATCGTTGATCAGATTGGTCATTCCAATCTGCATGCCGCCGAAGAACCATCCCAGAAAGGCGACCGCCAGGATGACGATTCGTGTTCTCAAGCTCAACGCTTCTTCGGACATCGGCGGCAATCTGATCGAAAAGGACCAGGGAGGCGAGCCTTGCTTTGACTTGGTCGACTCGGCTAGGGTAGGGGGACATTGAGCAATTGATGATGACCAAATCCTTTCCCTCCGGCTCTTCCTCGATGAGCTCCTCGTCCG
>CAZWTI010000371.1:0-3089 GCA_964637065.1 uncultured Puniceicoccaceae bacterium | reverse complement strand
TCCGGCCAGACCTGCCACAAAAGTAAGGTTAAAAAGATTTGAACCAACGATGTTGCCCAAGAGCATGGCGCTTTTGCCCTGCCTTGCCATCGTCCATGTCGCCGCCAACTCGGGAAGGCTTGTACCTATGGCGAGCACAGTGAGCCCAATTAGTTCTTGGGGCACGGAAGTTCTTTCCGCTAAGCCTTTGGCCCCGATTACGAGAACCTCCGATCCTAACCACAGACATGTCGTTGCTCCCAGTACCAGAAGAGTTGCCCTGCCTATGGACACACCTTGCTCTACTCCAGTGTGATCCGTCTCTGCCCTTTCCTTGACTGCCTTGCGTTTCTTAATTGTGCTATTAGTTACAAAAAACAGATAAACAATGAGGATGATTAGGAAGGTTATGGCACTTCCCCTGCCAAAGACTTCTTCATCTGGCCAGAGACAGCAAACGGAGAACAAGATTGTTATGAGAAGCAGCAAATCTGACTGCCAGTTTGGCAGGGATCCTCTTCCTGCAATAGGGCGGACCAAGGCGGTCATGCCTAGGACAAGACCGACATTCGCAAGATTGCTTCCTACTAGGTTTCCGATGATGAGCCTTTTGGCATCTCCCGTGATTGCCGCGAGCGAGGTGAAGAGTTCCGGTGCGGAGGTGGAAATCGAAACGACAGTCAATCCTATCACCGCGGGATGTATTCCAAGTCCACCAGCAAGATCGCTAGCCCCGTCGGTCAGGAAATCCCCACCTTTCGTTAGAAGTAAAATCCCCACGAGCACAAAGGCCATCAAGACAACCAAGTGGAAGCTTGGTGAATCCGCCTGTAATCCGTTAAGGAATGGTTGAAGGAAGGTATCCACTGGTAGAACTAGAATTGCGGAAGGTTGCTCCGGAGATTTTGGAAAGCAAGGAAAAAGGTATTGGAAAAAGAAGGGATCAAATCTTGACTTGGAGGATTAATCAGACATTTTTCTGCCCTCCTCCCTATTAGATGCCCCTATTGTGTGTGCATGTCCGTTAAATTAAAAGACACCTTAAATCTCCCGCAGACCAGTTTTCCTATGCGGGCCAATCTCGTCGAACGAGAGCCGCTTCGCGTTCAACATTGGACTGAACTTGAACTTTACGAGCGATTGCAGGAGAAGAATGCTGGGGCGGAAAGCTTTGTTCTCCACGATGGACCTCCCTTTACAAACGGTGAAGTTCATATGGGTACGGCTCTCAACAAGACGCTCAAGGACGTTATTGTCCGCTACAAGGGAGCCAGAGGTTTTCGAGTTCCCTACGTGCCGGGGTGGGATTGCCACGGATTGCCAATCGAGCACAAGGTTTCAAAGACCTTGCGAGACGAGGGCAGGGAAGTGGACACTATCGAGCTTCGGCAAGCGTGCAAGGAGTTCTCCCAGTCCTATATCGAGAAACAGCGTGGACAATTTCGGCGTCTTGGTGTCTTGGCCGATTGGGAACGAGAATACCGTACGATGGATCCTGCCTATGAGGCTTCGACCCTTAGGACTTTTGCAGAGTTTGTGGACAAGGGCTTGGTCTACAGGAGCAAAAAACCCGTTTATTGGTCTATCCCTTGTCGTACCGCTTTGGCTGAGGCAGAGGTGGAGTACAAAGACCACGTCAGTCCAGCCATCCACGTAAGGTGTCGGGTTCGTAAGTCTGGTGACTTCGAACCTGATCAAGCAACCTATTTGGTGATTTGGACGACGACTCCTTGGACCTTGCCTGCCAACCTTGCCATTGCTGTTCATCCTCGGGAAACCTATACCGAGGTCAAGACGGGCGAAGAATCTTATTGGGTTGCTAGGGCTTTGGCTAAGGCTTTTGCCAAGATTTGTGGACTCGAGGATGTTAAGTTTGGCCGGGAAGCTCTGGGTGAAGCCCTAGTCGGATGGATGGCGGAGCACCCCTTCATCGAGCGCGATAGTCCCGTCCTTGCTGCAGATTACGTTACGATGGACGCGGGCACAGGTTGCGTGCATACGGCGCCTGGTCATGGCCTAGACGATTATCTCACTGGACGTGACAATGGAATGGAAGCTTACTGTCCGCTAGACGACGATGGACGATTTGTGGACGATGGGCAGGTGCCCGCTAGCCTTGTGGGTTTGTCGGTTCTTGAGACCAAGAAAGGCTGCGAGGCCAATGATGGCGTGCTGGCTCTCCTTCGCGAAAATGAGGCCTTGCTCCACCTTGAAAAGTACGGACATCAATATCCGCACTGTTGGCGAAGTAAGACTCCCATCATCTTTCGGGCCATGGATCAATGGTTTGTCTCCTTGGACAAGAAGGGAATGAGGGCCGCCGGTTTGGCAGCGATCGACGGGGTTTCCTTTACTCCGGACTGGGGACGCAATCGAATCAGGGGCTTTCTTGAGGCTCGCCCGGATTGGTGTATTTCTCGGCAACGATCATGGGGTGTGCCCCTCCCTGTCTTTTTCGATGAGGAAGGTGAGCCCTTGCTTGATGCTACGGTCGTTAGGGGTCTTGCGGACAAGGTTGAAAAGGAAGGGACCGACCTTTGGTTTGAGGCCACTGCCGAGGATTTGTTAAATGGAATTGAGTTGCCTGATTCATGGCAAAGAAAGTCACTGACGAAGGGTGCCGATACACTCGATGTCTGGATCGACTCAGGTTGCAGTCATCGTGCCGTTCTCCAGTGCGATGAGAGATTGAATTGGCCTGCGGACCTTTACTTGGAGGGCAGCGACCAGCATCGAGGGTGGTTCCAGTCCTCCCTCTGGACTGCGGTCGTTGCCGATGGAGGGGCTCCTTATCGGCGAGTTCTAACGCATGGCTTTGTGGTAGATGGCTGAGAGAACGGTCGAGCAATAGCTATTCAAAAGCTGAATGCCACGATGAAACTCGTAGGCGTCGAAGGATTTCGTAACCCCGTCGATTAGTTCAGCAGTCTTTTGCAAAGCCAATCGATAGATAGGGGTGAGATTATGCACAGGCATGGCATGAGTCTCACGATTAAAGTCGAACAAATTTCCTATCTGAAAGCGTAGAGTGTTTCGAATCGTACGGTAGGAACGTACAACTTGCTCGAGAATCTCATTCGACAAAGGCACGTCACGGCGAAAATCTTCCG
>CAZWTI010000370.1:0-2751 GCA_964637065.1 uncultured Puniceicoccaceae bacterium | reverse complement strand
GGAATTCGGTGCTTTGCTAACTGGAGCTTTTCGTTCCAATGAATAGGCCATCGAGCCAAGGCATAGAATGCTTGACGAGAGAAGTAGGATGAATGCTTTTTTCATGTTTGTTCGTTAAGTTTTGAACCTTATTAATTAATTAGCTTAATTTGCATTCTTCGCGCCGGCTTATATTAATTACTTAACTTGTTGCAGATAAACATATAGTGATTGAAAGTGAGTTTTTGATACTTGGGCAGAGGCGATGATTTGGGAACTATTCCCCGTTGCATGATCCAGTGTTTTGTGAATTTAACCCAATGGTGGCCTTTCGCTTGACGGCTGAGCTCTCTCACCGAAGGATACTTGACCATGACTAAACCGACTCCCGAAAAGCTTCTGCCAGAAGAGGTGCGTGCGGAAGCCCTGCGCGTATAGTCGGAGGATCGTTTTCCCTACTTGGCCTCGATCGACGGCGACCAACCTCGTCTGCGTCCCGTGTCCCCTGTTCGGACGGATGGTTTCACGGTTTTCGTGGCCAATTTGAAAAGCTATGCCAAGACGGATGAAATTGCGGCCAATCCAAAGGTGGAATTGTGCTATCTCGACAAAGGGCATGACCAAGTGCGTATCACGGCCGTGGCTGAGGTGCTGGATGATCGTGTGACCTTGGAGTCCATCTGGGATGAGAATCCGCTCCTGCGACAATACCTCGGTACTTTGGACAACCCCGAGCTAATCGTCTACAAGATGTTGCCCACTAGGGTGCGATTCATGCGAGAATGGGCCCTGCAGTACCATGAGGTGGCAATTTGATTCCAATTATATGGAGTGCAGTCCGCGACCGTCGGAGGCGAGGACGGCTTTCTTAAGGAACTCGTAAAGGGTGGGATGGTGCGCTCCAGATCCTCGGCAGAGTCACCGTACTCCATATGGGCAACGGCGGAAGCTATGAGTTCCGGTCCGTTGCGGGCAACGATCTGAACGCCGAGCAGGCGATCCGTTTCTGCATGGGCAATGACCTTGACTATGCCGTCCGTGGCTAGGGCTCTCCCGTTTGCGGTTAGAGGAAAAGTTCCTGAAGTTTTTTGCCCTATTGTTGGCAGTTGACTCGCGATCCTTAGAAATCGAGCATGGAAGTGTGAAAGTAGATGGAAAGCCCTTTAGAACCGTCTGGATACCAGAGGAACGCGACGATATCGTCAGAATTATCGACCAGCGAGCTTTGCCCTTTCGCTTTAATCTTGCCGATCTTGCTACAACTCAAGAAGTTGCTGTCGCCATCAGCGAAATGTGGGTTCGAGGGGCGGGCTGCATCGGGGCTACGGCAGGTTACGGCATGTGGTTGGCCGCCCGAGAAGCTGCCGCCGGCAACGACTTTGACTTCACGATTCGTTCCTTGTCCGAAACTTTGCGAGGCACTCGTCCAACCGCAGTGAATCTCTCTTGGGCTATCGATCGCCAACTGGCCGTCATGGCGAAGGTCTCGAGTGCATCCGACAAAATCGTTGCAACCCGTACCGAAGCTCAGATCATTGCGGACGAAGATGTTGCGGCATGCGAATCCATCGGTCGTCACGGCTTGCCTCTCCTTCGTGAAATTTCCGATCGAAAGAACGGAAAACCTGTCAACGTGCTCACTCATTGCAACGCCGGTTGGCTTGCCTTTGTGGATCACGGTTCGGCTACCTCGCCGATCTACGCAGCGCACGATGCCGGAGTGCCTATCCATGTATGGGTCGACGAAACTCGCCCTCGCAACCAAGGTGCTCGTCTCACTGCATGGGAATTGGGTAGTCATGGCGTGAATCATAGCGTTATCGTGGATAATGCGGGGGGCCACCTTATGCGTACCGGTCAAGTAGACATGGTTCTTACGGGTACCGACCGAACTACCTACACCGGAGATGTGGCAAACAAGATTGGGACTTATTTAAAAGCTGTTGCAGCCAAGGACTGCGGAATTCCCTTCTATGTAGCCCTGCCTTCCTCCACCTTTGACTGGGATGTTCGAGACGGGCTTGAGGGGATTCCCATCGAGGAACGTTCCGAAAAGGAGGTTTGCCTAGTGGAAGGCATGGCCTCGGGTGAAGAAATCGCTGTGCGCGTCCTCCCCGATTCCTCCCCCGCTGCCAACCCGGCTTTCGACGTAACACCTGCCCGTCTCGTTACTGGCCTCATCACCGAGAGGGGCGTCTGCAGAGCAAGCGAAGATGGCATTTTGGGCCAATTCCCGGAGAAACAAACGTCAGGAAATCTTGCATGAAAAGTCTTTGGAAAGACGACGAAGCTGCTCGCTTTGAATCTCTTAGTGGTGAACTAGGTCTGCGCGTATACACCTCCCGCCTTCTAGGCGCTGACGAATCTCTTGTTCTCGCAGGTGGGGGAAACACCTCTGTCAAGCTCACCAAAGCGAACGTCCTTGGAGAAGAGGAGGAACTGCTTTATGTTAAGGGAAGCGGTTGGGATCTCTCCGACATCGAGGTTCCTGGCTTTGCTGGTGTCAGGATGGAGCATTGCTTAAGACTTCTCGAACTAGACGAACTTTCAGATGCTTCCATGGTTTACGATCTAAAACTGAACTGTACTTTATTTTCAGCTCCTACACCCTCCGTTGAAACCCTGCTTCATGCCTGTCTGCCTTTCAAATATGTCTATCACACTCATGCTGTCTCGGTCGTTGCCATTACCAATGTTACCGACGGAGAGTCTCGAGTACGTGAAGTCTATGCTGATCGTGTTTTATATGTTCCCTATGTTATGCCGGGTTAC
>CAZWTI010000369.1:0-4025 GCA_964637065.1 uncultured Puniceicoccaceae bacterium | reverse complement strand
CGCGGTCGCCGCCCGTTACGGAAAGGATGCCGTTGTTGGTGATGTTCTTGCCCTCGATGCGGATGGCGCCGCCCGAGCCGGCACCGCCGTTGCCGCCGCGATCCAATTGGTTGCCGGCAAGTGGGGACACATAGATGTCGCCGCCGTCGGCGAGAATCTGGACGCCTGCGCCGATAAACACGGAGCCGTTGCCGTCGGCTATGATCTCGATGGCCCCGCCGCCGCCGCCGCCCGACCCCGCCCCATGGTGGGCCCGGTTGTGACCGCTGCCGCCGCTGCCGCCGGAACCGCCGATGAGGGCGTCCAGCTTGCGGTCGCCGTAGGTGAGACCGGCGACGGCGAATTCGTTTACGTTGTAATAGCCTGCGGTGCCTGCGCCCGCATAGGACCCGCCGCCGCCGACGCGCCGGTATTGATACCACTGGCCGGAGGATTGGCCGCTGTAGCCGCCTCCCCCGTTTACGACGGAGGTTCCGGCGAGGTTGGTGGGTTCGCCGCCGGGTTGCGATTGATTGTTCACGGTGCTGGCGACGCCGCCGCTACCGCCGCCGACGAAGCCGGCGCCGCCGGGAGCCCTGCCGAGATTGTAGCCGTTGTGCGTAGTTTGCTGGGGAACGTTGTTGCCGGTGCCGGGATAGGCGGCGCCCGAACCAATTCCGCCGGATGCGTTGATGTCGACGAAAATCTCGACGTCCGCGTTGTTCTCGCTTTGCAGGGACAAGGCGTTGGCGCCGACTAGAACGACTTCCAGGTTGCCCGAGAGCTTGATGGTGTCGAATTTGTACTCGGCCTTCTTGAAGGAGATGGTGTCGCCGACGTTGGAGGTCCAGGATTTTTCCACGATGACGCCCGTGCCGGCCTTCCCCGAACTGTGCGACCAAGTCGGCCCGCTGGTATCGAAGGTGAGGGTGCCGTAGTTGAACTCGAGCTTGTTCTCGGTCACGAAGGTGTCCGTGGCGTCGGCCCAGTCGGATCCTTTCGTGTTGGTGCCGAACACGCGGAAGTGGTAGGTGGTGTCCTTGGCGAGATTCTCGATGAACTTGGTCTGGTCGATCTGCGTGCCGAGCGGCTTGCCGTTGGAGAGCTGGATTACGGACCAGAGGCCGTTCTGGGCGGAATCGGCCGGCTTGATCTTCGTGCGACTGGTGGGACCCGCTCCGGCGGGGCACTTGATGTAGCCTTCCTGGTTGGAACCGCCGCCGTATTCGCCGTGGGCGGAGGCGAAGTAGTATTTTTCGCCGGCTTGCAGGTTGAAGGTCTTGTAGCGACTGGTAGTCCAGCTATCCCAACCGGCTCTGGCTCCGACCAATTCGTCGCCCTTGCCCCCGGTGCGGGAGAAGACGCCGTTCTGGTCCGCGTCGACCCACATGCAGCCGCGGTCGTCGTTGCCGGTGAACCCGAATTCGTAACTGCCGGTCACCTTGGCGGTGAAGTAGCCTTCGAAGAGCGACATGTAGTTGTCGTGGTGGGATATGCCGTGACCATGGTTTTTCCAGTCGTTGTCGTTGTTGAAGTCGTAACCGCGATTGCCGGGACCTGTGGTCAGGTAGCCCGAGCCCGAAGGCGTCATGCCGAGCAATCCGCCGCCGTCCTCGAACTTGAAGAAGTTGTCGTTGGGGCGCAGCATGAAGCCCGAGACCTTGATTTTGTTCTCATGGGTGATGACTTCGTAAACCTTGCCCACGGGGGTTACGTTCTCCCATGCCCCGGTGAGCTCGCCGCCGTCGTTGAGACCCCAGTAGATGGAGATGTCCACGCCCGTTGTCTGGTCGCTGAAGTCGACTACCTTGTCCTTCCAGGGATGGGCGGCATTGGCGTAGGTCAGGTTCCACTTGTTCATGAGCATTCCCTCGACCTTTTCCACGTCCCCGTCCTCGAGGCCCTTGTCGTAGAAGAGTACCTCGGAGATGAACCATTTGCCGTTCTGGTTGAAGGAGGTGGTGCCGTTGTGACGCGCCCCGAGGGTTACGCGCTTGTCGGTGGCGGGCACGATGGCTCCGGTGTCGTCAAAGTCGTACTCCGTGCGGCCGTCGCCTTTCTGCATGCGTTTCACGCCGTTGTAGCGCACGGTCCAGAGGTGGAACTTGCCGTCCTTCTGGTTGACGTCCTGGCCGGCGGCGGGATCGTCGGTGCCGGAGGTGCCGCGCATGGTCATGGTCATGCGGTTGTCGCCGCCGCGTGTGCGGAACTGCCAGCCTTGTCCACTGTCGCCGCGCTTGGAGATGATGGGACGCCAGCTGCCCGGGTTGCCGTCGCCCTTGGCTACCACGAACATGGTGAGGCTCTCGAGCGAGTCGAAGGAGTCGCTGTCGTCGTTGGTCAGGGCGAGGTAGTCGTTGTTGAAGTAAATGGCGGGCATGCCGTTCTGCTGGTTCAGCTTGAGGTGTGGCTCCTTGCCGGACGCCCCCATGTTGGTGGAGTTGGCGTGGTTGCCCTTGCCGCTCTTGTCGCCCCAGAAGAGGACGGGGCCGTTGTTGCCCGGATCTTCCACTACGATGGTGCCGGTGACGACGTCGCCGAAGTCCCCGTTGCCGCCGCCGTATATGGCGGTTACGTCGGCCTGGGTGAGGGCGACGGCGTAGACGCGGGCGTCGTCGACGTACTCGGCGAACCTCTGGTTGCCGTCCCTGTGGTTGCCGACGGTGTAGATCGTTTCACCCGTGGCTCGGTCGGAGTTGCCTTTGCTTTGGCCGTCCAGGTAGAAGAAGGTCTTGTTGGCGGAACCGTCGGAAACGGCCACGAAATGGTGCCATCCGGAAGTGGTGTCCGAGCGCTTTAGTTTCCAGTTGGCGCTGCGGAAATTGCCGTTGCCGTTGGCGTAGACGCCGACCCACTCCTGACCGCTTTGGACGATGACTTGGTGGTGTTGGTTCTTGCCTCGGGTGAGGGTTCTCCAGCCCTTGTTCTTGGCGTAGAGCTTGTGGAACCAGACCGAGATGGAGAAGGTGCCGCTGTGCTGGCTTCCGAGGGAGCCCCCGTCGGGCTCGATCCGCAGGCGGGCCTTGCTCTTGTTGTCGGGAATCTGCATGGCCGCGGAGCCGAACTTCTTGGTGCCGGTGGAGAATTTCGCGCCGTCTATCATCTTGCCGTTGTAGCCGCCCCCCGAGGTGTCGGAGGCCGCCTGGCCTTCGCCCTCGTCGAAGGAGAAGTAGGCGATGAGGTCGTTGTAGCGGGTGACCGACGGGCCTTGGTAGGCGTCGGTCTCCACGCTCTTGGAGATGTTGGCGCTGTCGTTGGCGTCGAGCCAGAGGAGGAGGCCGTCGTAGGTGTCCGTGCTGAACGTGGGGGGGCGACCGTTGCCCACGGTGCCCTCGCCGACGTAGACCACTTCACTGGTAAGATCGGCGGTGAACAGGTTGCCGGCCTTCTCGACGTTTGCGGCGGGCGTGTTGGCGACCACGGGAAGTACCGAGGTGCTGGTGTCGAAGCTCTTGGACGTGTCCGACCAGATGCCTGCGGGGGCGGCCTCGCCGAAGCACATGAAGCGATAATGGTAAGTCGTGCCGGGAGCCAAGTTGGTGAGACCTATGGCGAAGGCTCCCTCGTGATTCCCGGTCTGGAGGACGTTGTCCCAGGATCCGGCGTCGGTTCCGCCGTCGGATTGGCCGTAGTAGACGTCGATGCGGACGAAGGATCCGCCGTCGTCCTCGACCAAGCCCTGGGCGTCGACTTTGGTGGCGCCGACGTTGGCGGCGGTCAGGGTCTTGACCGCGGGAACGGTGGCTTCGACGGTAAGCTCGAGCACGAGCGGCTTGGGGTTCGTTGCATCAAAGGGCGCGGAGGCGTTGGGATCGCTGTTGCCGAGCAGGGTGCCGTCGTCGTAGGCGAATTGAAGATTGATTTCGTACAGTCCCGCACGCTCGGGCTTGCCCGAGATGACGCCGGTGGGATTGTAGTCTCCGTCCACTGCCATCTGGATGCCGGCGGGAAGGAAGTTGGCGTTGAAGCTGGTTGGTCCGCCCGTGGCCGTCATCGTGTAGGTGTAGTCCTGCTTGGCGGTGGCCGTGTCCTTGAGGTTGCTGGAA
>CAZWTI010000368.1:0-9849 GCA_964637065.1 uncultured Puniceicoccaceae bacterium | reverse complement strand
CAGGCCCAGAACTCGGCAAAAATGGGAATGTTTTAAGTATTGTCATCACCTCGAGTGGTTCGGGTTATTCTCGCAACACCGAAGCGAAAGTGACGGGAGCAGGCTCCGAGGATTTTGAATTGGGCAAAGTCTCGGTAGAGGCTGGAAAGATCAAGGCCGTTGAACTGATCAGAACAGGCACATGGTATAAAACGCCACGGGTTCATGCTCGCGGGATAGACGGGCGATTGGAGAAACTCCCCTTCAGCGGAAAGTCGGAACTTAAGTTCGACAACGGACAGATACACGAAAGAAAGGAATTTTTGTCAGGCGAACTACACGGGGAGTGGGAACGTTTCCGGCAAGATGGCATTAAGGTTTTCTCAAAAGAATTCCAACGAGGCAGAAAACATGGAACTCACATTTACTGGTTTCATCACCCAACGGACCCGGAAGACTACAAGACCCAAAGCGATGCCCACCTGAAGAAGAAAATTTATGCCTCACTTTGGGTCGAAGTGCATGAAGATGCTCGAAAAAAATTCTCCGCCTATCCTTCTCCCAAGGCTAACGCATGGATTCTAAAGGAATACGAGTCCCGAGGCGGATCCTTTCAGGTGAAGCTATTGGAGCACTATGAGGCAAACCTCCGTCACGGGCTTTTTGAGGGATTTGACCATCTGGGCAACCAGACTTTTAAAGACGAATACGAGCATGGTCATCGACTCAAGCATCAAATTTTCGACAAGGTCAAGAAGGGTTGAGACATTTTCCCTCCTCGGCCTCATGGTGCTCAGGGGGGGACTCGAACCCCCACGCCTTGCGGCACTAGGTCCTTAACCTAGCGCGTCTACCAATTCCGCCACCTGAGCAATCTAGGAAGATATTTTTCCATATGCGGCAAATGCAAATCATGCGCACCGACAGATTGAAACCAAGAAAAAACCCTCGCTGGGAGGAATGCTTTAAATTTCTTGTAAAATCTTTCCCAGAGATTAAGCTTTTGAATAGATTAACACTGAAAAATGCCCGAAACTACTGAAGATGAAAAGCTGTCGGTCGGCGAACTCGACCTCTCTTCTTTGCTGGATGCAAATTTTGGGCCCGCTTGGAGTACTGGTTCAGCATCTGGAAAACCACAAAGCTCAGAGATTGAAGAAAAAAAAGATGGCCGAAGACCACGACACAGAGCAAGAAAAGGAAAGGGTGGGGCGGATGGAAGGCCTCAACTTGATAGCAAACAAGGCAAACTCCCTGATCGTCGACGCATACAAAGAGAAGGTCGGTCCGCATCACGAAAACACAGGCAACCCATAGAAGAAAAGCCTTTTCATGCGGTAAGCTTTTATCCTTCGGTCGAAACCTTCAAGGCACTCGCCGCAAATCTGCGAGAGACTTCTCGTACCTATGAGCTTTTTGATCTTGCGGGGACGATTTTGGCGAAGCCAGAACGTTGCCTCATTCGCGTATCCCTTCCGCCAGAAGCGATTGAGGCGGGAGAAATTCTCAATATTTCAAAAGTGGATGGTTTAATCTTCAGTTCTGCAGAAGAAGTTATCGAACATGTTATCGTCAAACGTCCCGAACAACTTTTCGTGATCGAAGAAATAGAGGTGGAGCCTCCCTCGGGCAATTTTCAGTCAATAACACGATGTGGAATGACTGGTGTTTGGTTAAGTCCCAAAAATTATCATCGGTATGCAGAAATTATCCGTGAACACCACGCTCACAAACTGCCCGACACCCCCTTCTCGCGTTTCGAATCAAAACTCGAGATCATTAAAGAGGACGAGGCGGTCGCAACATGGCTCGAGGAAATGAAAATCGCAAAAAAATACATTCTAAAACTAGGCAAGGCTAAGCCTCCGAACAGTTTCGACAGTCTAGATGCCCTGCGCAAATACCTTACTCTACACAAAATTTCGGACCTTGTAAGAAACAATGTGAAGGCCGAATTTTCAGGGCGTCTTCTAGTAGATTTGCCCAAAGGTAAGCTGAAGAGCGATATAGACAAAGCTCTGGAGAAACAAAGGCGCTTCCCTCTAGAAACGGCGCTTGCTCTTCTTGGCCGTTTTCGGACTTCTAAATTTCATCATTTCAAAAGAGGTAAAAAGGGTGTTGCGTATGTTTCTCACATCAAGCGTCGTCGCCGCTTGCCCGGCGAAACATTCTCGTCTTCTATCGAGGCTCTACTCGGATTTATTGAGAGCAATCCCCTTGTCGAAAAAGGCTCGCTCGCCGAGAAGCATCTTGGCATCGCTGCCGACAATAGCGAGAACTCTGAAAATTCAAATGCCATTCTTACTTTAGCCCGAGACCTACGCTGGCTTGTCAAAGAAGGTTATGTAACCGAGTATGCAGATGGTCGACTCGAAACCCGCTCTCCTCTCGCAACAAGAGAAAAGATGGTCGCCAAGAGTAAAAAGGAATATTCCGAAGCTGAAAAAAAACCTCCTTGGGATGACCCCGATTCCTCGAGTGAAACTCTTGATTCAGTGGAGAACTCTATCCCTGAGGCATAAATCCCTACCACCCCCCTTAGGTGATTCAATAAATATCCGCCAGATTTTGCCAAAGTAAAGCTCTGGAGCGTTTTCGGGCCATTCGACAAGCAATAGCCAAGGTGTGACCAGCAAGTCTTCAATACCAAGTTTGTCCATTTCTCCTTCAGTTTCGAGTCGGAAGGCATCCACATGGACCAAGTTATGAGAAGGAGAATGGTAGGTCGCCACTAGGTCATACGAGGGACTAGTAACTGGTTCCGTAACGCCGAGAGCCTTGGAAAGGGAGGAGGCGAAAAAAGTTTTGCCCGCTCCCATTTTTCCGACAAGTTGAAGAGTCAGGTTCTCAGGTAAGAGTGGGGCTAATTTTGCCGCTGCCGTCGCCATATCTTCTGGCTCGGGGCAATGGACGCCAGCTAGCAACTCTTCATCAAAGCGCATGTCTTAAAAGAACAAAAAGCACCATGATGAAATTAAATAAGGCATGCATCAGGATACAGGTCCGCAGGTCCCCGGTACGTTCGTAGGCAATTGCAAGAAAACCCCCTAGCAATACCAGAGGGAAAAAGGACAAAAGATTCTTGTGGACGAGAGCAAAGAGCAGGGATGTGAACCCTATGGCGAACCCCATGCCAAATGGGCGCTTCATCGTACGATAGAGAATGCCGCGGAACAAGAATTCCTCCAGCAAAGGCGCTACAATTACGGCATACCCAGCAATACCAAGGACTTCTTTCAGCGATTGATACTCCGCTAATTTTCGAATGGACTCTTGCTTGGGATGGTCCGCAAGGAATTGAGAGGCTACAAAAGAAACAATAAAAAGAGCAGGCCATATCTTCAGCAGTCGAGCAGAAGCATCTAAGGTTAAGGCGCGCCAGTTCATGTTAGATACTTCGAGTAGGTTTGAATGCCTATCCCTCCTGAAAAACCAAATAGACACAAACGCCACTAAAATCGGCAGGAACCCTAAATTCAAAGGCCCGAAGAAACCGACGAGCAAACACATCGTCAAGAATCCCGCTTCTATTGCGTTAGTTTTCCACAACTGAACCATGAATGGGCTACGGGCTGTGCCTCCTTTTCTTTGGCGAAAAAGAAAAAATGTCCCTCCAGCCACCAATGCCAAGTTGATTCCCAAAACTAAATTTCCTCCGATTCCAAGTTCCTCGGAAGTGGCAAGAAGAGGCATTACCGCTTCAATTCGCCAAATTTGGCCCACATTAATCAGGGGGGGGGCTTACGACCTTCCCCCCACAAATGAGATGACTCACTCGACCGCTGAGTTCCATTCCCATCCACGGTGAGTTAGAAGAAAGGCTTTCGAGATTCTCGGTTGCTACCTTCCATGTTTCGGCAGGATCAAAGATTACGACATCGGCATCAACCCCTGGAGAAAGGGTTCCTTTGTCGAGACCCAAAACACCCGCAGGATTGAGAGAAATGACGGATATAAGATTCTTATAATCACCAATGTTGCTTGTTACGATGGCATCGAGGCACACTGACAATGCAGTCTCCAGTCCAACAACGCCAAAGGGCGCAAGGTCAAACTCAACATCTTTCTCGTGTTTTAAGTAGGGTTCATGGGCCGTTGCAATGCAATCAATTGTGCCGTCCATTAAGCCTTCAAGAAGTGCCTGACGGTCGTATTCCTCACGCAAAGGCGGACTCGTTTTGAAGTTGGGGTCATATCCGGCTAAAAGAGAATCTGTTAGGGCAAGATGATGCGGGGTTACATCCGCAGTAACGGAAATCCCTCGCCCCTTGGCCCTGCGGAGAATATCGACAGACCCTGATGAACTGAGAGACTGCAGGTGGACTCGAGCTTTTGTCGAGTCCGCAAGAACCACCGCTCTTGAAACGCAAAGTTCTTCAGCCGCCCGAGGAGAACCCCTCAGCCCTAATCTTAGAGAGACCGCACCTTCGTGAGCAACGGCTCCAGCATCCAGCGCGACATCGCAGGGTCGTTCGAAAATTGGCAAGTCGAACATAGCGGAGTACTCTAGGGTTCGCAGCAATATTTCGTTGTTCACCACTCGATTGGGGCAATCCGTGACGGCAACCACGCCAGCTTGCTTGAGTGATCCGATGGGGGCCAAGTTTTTTCCTTCGCGAGCAAGTGTCATGCATCCGGTGGGCAAGACATTAATGCAAGCAGTCTTGGCTATCGCATCCTGTATGTAACGGATGGTCCCAGCGTTGTCTGCACTAGGCAAAACATCGGGCATACACACAATAGTAGAAAAGCCCCCAGCGGCCGCGGCACGGGCACCAGTGGCAATCGTCTCACGTCGGCCACCGCCCGGTTCTCTAAGGTGAGTGCGGAGATCAATAAAGCCCGGAGCCACTATCTTCCCAGAGGCATCGATCTCACAAGCACCTTCCAAATCCTTCGGGGAAAGTTTTTCATGGATGGTACCTTCTGCAATGAAAAGGTCTCCTGTTTTGTCCCGATTGTTGGCAGGGTCGATAATTCGACCACCCTTGATTACCAGGCTCTGGCTCATGTCGACTTCACTTTCTTCTGAAGGTCGGCCACACTGGAACAAAGATAAAGGATTGCCATTCGCACAGCGATTCCATTGGTGACTTGATCGAGAATTACGGATTGTTTCGAATCTGCTAGCGACGAATCCAGTTCTACACCTCGATTTATCGGTCCCGGATGCATAATGATGGCATCAGGCTTCAACCAGGAAGCACGTGCCTCGTTTAGTCCAAACATGCTAGTGTATTCAGCAAGGGAGGGGAAGTGAGTAGAGGTTTGCCGTTCGTGTTGAATGCGCAGCAGCATGACGGCGTCGGCATCGGCTAGGGCGTCCTTCAAGTCGTGCCGAACCTCAACGCCAAACCCTGAAAAGAGTTCAGGCACCAAGGTAGAGGGGCCCGCCAAAGTTACGGATGCACCAAGCTTTGTCAGGGCCCAGAGATTGGAGCGGGCCACGCGGCTGAAAAGGATGTCTCCAAGAATTGTTATTTTTTTTCCCTTCAAGTCACCAAAGCGTTCGCATAAGGTGAAAGCATCAAGCAGAGCTTGGCTTGGGTGCTCGTGTGCACCATCCCCGGCATTGATGACAGGTACATCCAAAACCTGAGAAAGATATAGGGGGGCTCCGGCGGACGAATGACGCAACACGATGAGATCGGCACCGAGGGCTTGTACATTGGATGCGGTATCACGCAGGGTTTCTCCCTTGGTCAGACTGCTCGACTTGCCGCCAATTGAGATGACGTCGGCACTCAATCGCTTTGCAGCAACCTCAAAAGCAAGACGAGTGCGCGTGCTAGGCTCCATAAAAAGGTTAACAACCGTCTTGGCGCGTAGTGAAGGCAACTTCTTTACCGCCCTGTCCATGGTGCCACGAAAGGAACGAGCAACGTCCAATACGGTTTCGATTTCGGCTCGATCAAGTTCCTCGACGCCGAGCAGGTGTTTCCGGTTCCAATTGGCCGGTTTCTTCATGAAATGGTCACACGATCTTGGGCTGATGTTTGGGCACTGATGTAAGCCTCAACAATTTGATCCGGTTGGGTTTCGAGAACAAGCCCCGCATAATCGACGGCAATCGGCAGGCGGCGATGACCGCGATCGACAAGTACGGCGAGTTCAACGCAAGCGGGTCGTCCTTGGTCGAAAAGCTCATTGAGAGCCGCCCGGATGGTGCGTCCGGAAAAGATAACGTCGTCGACCAAGATGCACGTGCTTCCCTCCACTCCGGAAGTTAGGGTAGAGGGTGTTCCCACTTTCGGGATTGGATTAGTTCCAATATCATCCCGGTGAAAAGATACGTCGATAACACCTGCGGGCACTTCACACTCCAAGCCCTTGCCTACCCGAAAGGCCAACCGCTCTGCCAACCCCACTCCTCCTTCTGCGATGCCGGCCAACAAAAGGTTTTGGGTAGACTCATGGCGGGCGATGATGGCTTCGGCAAGTTTGTTCACTGCCTTTCCAACCTCGGCTGCAGATAGCGTAACCTCAGCAGTCATATTTCCAGAGATGTTATATGTCTTGCTCAGGAGGGTAAGGCAACGGAATTTTCTTCGGTCGTTAACCAGGCAAGCATTTCTTCCGGGGACTGAAGAACCGAGGCATCACGACACACGGGGTCAAGCAACTCCCGGTAGACTGGTTCTGCAAAACGACGACAATGAAGGAGGACGCGGGCTCTGTGCCCAGGAACCCGGACGAGACGGCCCAAGGCTTGGTTAACTTTACGCATTCCGGGGATGAGGTATGTTCGTCTAAAGGCCTCCTTTCGTCCCATTGTTGACAAAGCTTGCATCTTTGCTTCTTGCAAAGGATTAACTTCGGGCAAGGCAGGGCTGACGATCATGGCGATATCCACTTGGCCTCCGAGGATATCTATCCCCTCAGAAAAAACACTGCCAAGAACAAGAAAAAGGGCATTACTTCCAGACAGAGCCATTGTGAGAAATCCGTTGGCCTC
The DNA here is from genome assembly GCA_964637065.1 of uncultured Puniceicoccaceae bacterium. Classification (GTDB taxonomy): domain Bacteria; phylum Verrucomicrobiota; class Verrucomicrobiia; order Opitutales; family Seribacteraceae. The sequence continues at coordinate 2,915 of CAZWTI010000368.1, read as the reverse complement.
AGCAACAGAACTAAAACGAGGTTGCAGTGACAAGCGAATATCAGAGGAAATCGCCCGTAACCTAATGAAGGCTTCTTCAGCATAACGGAAAGAGGGAAAAAAGACTGCGACGGCCTTGTTGCTATATTGACTGAGGGTGAGGATGGTTGAGGCGGTGTCGTCCAGATATCGGCGGCGGGAAGTAAACCTTGTGTCAACCTGCGTATCGATCGCTGTCTTCATTGAGCCGTTTCTCCACGGAGCAGTCCCTTGCACAAGGTTGTACTCTTCCGCCTCAAGCCCCAAAGCCATGGCAAACTCCTGAATGGGTGACAAGGTTCCAGATGCAAGAAGACACAGCCCAAATGTTCGAATTTCGCTTCCGATGTGCGAAGCGGCGTCCAGACAAGTAATTTCAATCGCATGATCCTCGGGAGACCAAAGACGTTTGGGCAATGCCTCGGCCGACAGCAAACGGTCTGCTTCACAAAAAAGCCAAATAGACTCAAGCATCGAGAGAGAATATTTTTCTAAAGGGAGAGGCTCTTTTCGAAGAGCCTCGGCAACCGTCTCAATCAAATCATTTGCTCGGTATAGCCCATCCGAATCCAAAACTTCATTCTTTTGTCGAGCACCAAGAAAAGCGACCCAGTCATCAAGTGATCCAATCAAGGCCTTGGGGCCATGTTCAAAAGAAAGAACCTCAGCAACCTCAAAGGCAGCCGCCATGGAGAATCGCACCGACAATCCTGAGGCCACACGGCTAGGCAAGTTGTGCGCCTCGTCTATCAAAAGCAGCGTTCGGGAAGGGATATAATCACTGATGCCCCTCAAGAGTGCTGTGCTTCCCGGGTGGAAGACATAATTGAAGTCACCAATCCAAAGATCCGCGAAAGGCAGACAGACCCGTAAAATTTCATAGGGCGGAAGACCCGTCCGTTTCGCCTCGTCCCGTAAACTTTCCTCAGAAATAGTTCCGTCGCGGAAGAGAATAACGGGAGCAATTGAAGCAACTTTCCAACGACGGTCAAGTTCGTCTCTGGTTAAATTATCAAGCTCTTCAAAGCCAATGTTTCGTTCAGCTCTGTTGCGTAAAAATAAATAACGGAGTCCTCCTTGTTCTTTGAACATTTTCCCCAGAGTCTTGATAACTTCATTTTGCCCCGTCGATTTACTGGTGAGGTAGAGGATACGGTCACACAAACCGCTTCGCAGACACTGCAACCCATAGGAAAGAGCAGTTCCAGTCTTGCCGAAACCAGTCGGAGCCTCAAAAAGCGTCACGGGAGCAAATGCACAGGTCTTCTCCAAAGACTCCAGAACCTCCGACTGACCTTCTCGCAGGGTATCGAAGGGGGGGGTGAAGACAAGTTCGGAAAGACGACTTCGGCTACTTCGGCGTTCTTCAAAAAAAATGAGAATCTCAACGAGCCTTTGCTCCAGTGCAAACTGATCACTAGAGGCTATTGGAACAGTCTGGGTGAACCCACTCCCAGAGACATCGACAAAAAGGAGTTCGCCCTCGATGTCCTTGCCGTCATGCTCGGGCAAAAGTCGAAGCAAAGCCAAATAGGTTGCGAGTTGTAAAAAATAATGAGGATATTTTTCCCGTAGTCTCTGTTCAGTTGCAGGGAGTGGGAAAAAGGTTGTCTTTAATTCAGTAGCTAAGACTTTGCCGTTATTTTCACTCAGTTTGTCCACTCGCCCTTCCATCTCAATAGTCCATCCGTCACGAACAAAAACACCTCGAATGGTAACTTCATGGCGAACTTCTGCATCGCCTTTGGGACTTACATCAGATTCCGCTCGAAGGGCAGAGTGCCATTCTCGTCCGAGCTCGGCTCTCCAGAGACCAGAAGGCCCTTTGAAACCAGTTGTCGGCCCGAGACCGAAGCCGGCAAGTTCGCCTACGCTTAAGGTTGCCCGCCGCTCCCCGGGAAAAATGCGCATGCCGTACCGCTCGAAGAGAAGGGCCTACTCAAAAAGAGTCTCTTGTCGTGGAACCTTTACAGAGCTACCCTCGCCTTCACGGGGTAGATGGCGAGGCGGCTCAGACAAGCAAGACCTGAGGGCGTTCTCGCGTTTACGAACCATCTCTTGGCAAATCTCAGCAACCTTGTGTCTAAGCCACTTCCCGGTCGGTGAGGCGGGACGATAGTCTGCGGGACCATTGTTATGTACGCGTCCTGTCTCCACGAGACGGCAGCTTTGCTCGAATTCCTTTTCATCGTCACGGTTGTAGACGGCATACGTCCTCCCGCCCCACTGTTTGACAACGGCAAAGACGGGGACATCGCTTGGGCCGTCTGCAACATAGATCATTTGATCGATGGGCACACGTCGATCCTCGTGGGGCATGGAAGTATTCACCTCTATTGTGGGGTTTTTATTAGAACCCTTGTTGATTTCGAAAATATAGCGGGTTTTTATTGTATTGTCCACAGCCATCCCGATTTGAGAAATTTCGGGTTCAACTGGAAGGAAAAGCTCCGTTTGACGAGAATAATAAGGGGGCAAAGGAGCCTCGATAAACTCACATGCAAAGATGTCCTCCACAAATGGGGCGATTTTGCTTCCGCGAATCAGATCGGTGAGGCCGGTACTGATGATGTAATGCTCCAGCAGAAAGTCATATTGGCGAAACTCGTCGGCTTGCGGAATCTTGGCCAAGTCCTCAAAGAGTTCCGGCAATCCGCTATAAAACTCAAGTTCGGCTCCAAGCTGCAAGAGCTTTTCGTTGGTAAGGCCGCGGAGGGGGCCATTCTTGACGTAGCTTAGTAGATGGTTGAGGTAGATTGTGTCGGCGGAAACGCGTAACCCCCTCTTGGCATAAATCTCAGGAAGTTCGTTTACCTCTTTCCAAAAGTTATTTTCGTCAATTCCGTAACTCTCGAAAAGCGGAGTTTGCATATATCCCGGAATGAGGGTCTTGTCGA
>CAZWTI010000367.1:0-14275 GCA_964637065.1 uncultured Puniceicoccaceae bacterium | reverse complement strand
TCTTTTCGGAAACTATTCAGAAGAACTCAATTAGCGAAGGGCTTTCGCTTCTGAACAAGGTCTTGTCGCGATTGACTCTCGGCTTGTTCGTGATTCTCGCCTGCGGCATCGGCCTATCCTTTTTTTCCGAAACTATTGCTTGGCCAGACTCAACGAAGTGGCGTCTGGGAATTGACCTTTGCTCCTTAACCTTGCCTTATGTTTTGGCGATCTGTCTATCTGCCCTGATTGTTGGTGCTTTGAACGTTCGGCGAAAGTTTGTGCCGGGAGCAGCCTCGCCAATCATTCTCAACCTCGTCATGATCGTCACTCTTGCGGTTGCCGGCTTTGGATTTGATTTTGAAGAAAAGAAATTGGCCCTAGCCCTTTGTGTTAGTGTACTTGTCGGAGGAACACTGCAATTGCTATACCCAGTCTTTTCTTTGCGAGGTCTTGATGGTTGGATGCCTCGTTTCGACATGGGTAGCTCTGAGGGGCTTTCACGTGTGCGAGGACTTTTTGTGGTGGGAGCATTTGGGGCTGCCGTTGGCCAACTGAACGTGCTCGTCTCTCGTTTCTTGGGCTATTCTCTCGATGATGACGGAGCCGTGTCTATGTTGTTTCTAACTGCTCGCCTGACTGAGTTGCCTCTGGGGGCATTCGCCATCGCCATTTCAACTGTTGTGTTTCCCGAAATGGCGAAGTTTTGCGGTAGAGACGACGAGTCGGGTTTTCGGAATGCCTTTGCGAAAGGACTCAGATTGACATTGGCGGTGACAATTCCTGCAGCTGCGGGATTGGCCTTGCTGGCCAATCCCATTCTCGTGACGCTTTTTCAGTGGGGTCGTTTTGGGTCAGCTGAGGTAGTCGAAACTGCCCCAGTGCTGATCCTCGGTACGCTTGGGTTGCCCTTTTACGCCGTGGCTGCTTTTTACGTGCGTGCCTTTCATGCCTGCAAGGATATGAAGATTCCCCTTCGTGCAGCCGCATTGAGTCTCTTGGTCAACCTCTTCTTTAGTCTTGCCTTAATGGGACCTTGGGGGGTTCTCGGTCTTGCCGCCGCGAACGGCCTGGCCGCCGTTCTTCAAACCTGTTATCTTATTTTTTGTTGGAGAAGAGCTCGCTCATCGGCGGGAATACATGAAGAATCTTCGCTCTTTCTCTTTCCGGTCATCGCGTCTACAATCTTTATGACCATTGTGGTCAAGTTCGGGCACTCGGGCGTCGATCGTCTAACCAATCTATCCACAAAAGGTAGTGCGGCCGTTGCCTTAATCGTAATTATTCCTTTGGCTGTAGTTGTTTATTTTGTCTGTCTCAGAATCTTTTCTTTTCCAGAGGTCAAGGAGACCTTTACTTCCTTGTTGCAACATATGCGAGGACGGGAGCGCAAGTGAGTCACAGAAAGTTGACCTGCATGTCATGAGACTTCATTTTAGACTATTTCAATGACCCCGTGAATTATCACTGCATTAAACCCGGCTGCGCCAACCATGACGCAAACTTACCTGAGGAGGCAGCTCGGAAATTGGAGTTCCGTTGCTTTCTTTGTCATTCGGAGTTAGTTCCTCCTCCCGTCCCACTTGAAAAAATTATCGATTCGGTGGACGACCTGCCTGCGGCTATTCAGATCATGCCTAAACTGCAGGTTCTTCTCAGCGACGCGAATTCGAGCATTTCCGATATCATAGGGCTTATCAAGACTGACGCATCTCTCGTTTCTCGCATAGTCAAGGCAAGCAACAGTGCCTACTATGCAGGTTCCTATTACTGCTCCACCATTGAGGACGCAATGAATCGAATAGGTTTTACCGAAGCCTACAACATAATTGGTTATGTTGCGGCAAGTCAGCTTTTTCAGCAGGATTTACCACTCTACGGCATGACTTCCGACGAGCTATGGTCATCTTCAGTAAGGGGTGCCACAAGCATGCAGATTCTAGGCAGCAAGCTCCGACTGGTCGAACCTTATGTCTTACCTAATAGCGGTGTGGCATATACAGTAGGGCTACTACGATTAGTGGGTAAGATGCTCATTAATTTCTTTCACGTGACACATGCCATTCCTGCACTTTCTTCAATTGAAGAACCTCTTACCGAAGAAAGGGAAAGGGATCTTCTCGGCTACGACAACAGGGAGGCTGCCTCGATGCTCCTACGGAAGTGGCATTTTCAGGAGGAAGTTGTTTCACCCATCTCCCATCAAGACAACCCGTTGCAATGTGAGGAAGTCCGTCCCCTCGCCTGCCTTCTGAACGTGGTTTCGGAAGGTATTCAGGACCTTCCCGTTGATCTTCTTGTGGAAGACCCCAAATCCTTACGTTCGGTTCTTAAGCCCAATACCGGTCTTACATCAGCCGTCAATCTCAGCGTAAAGGCGTTGCTGGAAGGCTTGTCCGAATCAGCCAAGGATTTTCACGTCTTCTCAGAAAGTTTGGCGGAGAGCAAGTCCTGAGACGAAAGCGTTGACTTTCTGGGCCTACGATCGGAAGTTATGTATACTTTTAATTCATCAGCCTTGTGAAATTCCAGTCGTCTTCCATTTGGTGCATTAGGGCGGGGTTTACCTTGATTGAGGTAATGATTGTCCTGCTAGTGGTTGGCATCCTTTTCGGGATTACTTTCACGGGAGCCAGTTACTTGATCACTTCCCAACAGGAGAAAAAGGTCTTGGCTGACATAGAGGCTCTCCGATTGGCTTTGGAGGAATTCAAGATTGAATTCGGGGATTATCCCAGAACTGACGTTAACCTCTCGAATCCGGATGAGGAATTCCCATGTGGTCAACGTTTGTTTCTGGCCCTGTCCGGATTTATCGATTTGAGGGGTATTCCTTATGGGGACTCTTCTTCTCGTCCCAAGAGTTTTTTGAAGAGCGATGTCCTTCGCCTAGCCGAGCAGGAAGGTCGAGAAACAAGAGAGGTCACCTTGGATTCGACTACCTTTGAGAATAGTGGAACTCCAGAATTTGCGGCCATTGACTCTTGGGATGTTCCCTATGTCTATGAATATCCTCGCCGTGACGGAAATCTAGGATATTTACTCTTTTCCAAGGGGCCGGACCAAGAGGCTTCGCAATTCAAAACTGAACAGAATATGCCTCCTGTGCGGCAAGACATAGATTACGATAACTTACCCCCCGCAGAACCAGGGAAGTGGTAGTGTTTTCAAGATGCTGAAAGATTCAACTTCTGACCTTAAAATGAAACAATTCAAATACAGTTTGCGAACAGGATTTACGCTCATCGAGCTTCTTATCGTCATCACCATCATAGGAATTCTCATGACAATCGTGGGCACGGCTGGTTTCGGCTTGCTTACGGATGCCGAGGAACAGAAGACTCGTGCCATTTTTCGGGCATGGGTTACGCAACTCCACCAGTATAGGGAGACCTACAAGCATTTGCCGCCCGTCCTCCTCCAGTTCGAGGAAGGCAAAGCTGTTGAGCTTGGAGTGGAATTTGAAGATAATCACGAGAAGTTCATCGCCGCTCTCAAGGGCAAGAAATGGGATAGGAACACTAGGTCATGGCTCCCCTTGGATAACTTGCGTAATCAGAACAAGCGTTCCAGGGAGTTTCACTCGTTTACCGAAGACGAATTTGGCGAGTCGAATTTCCTTTCCGATGCTTGGGGCAACGACAGGATTTTCGTGGTGGTTGACAGAGACGGAGATGGTCTGATTAAGCTTCATTCTCAAACACTTAACGAAATAACCGCAGCTCTTAAGCGTGAATACGACGCCCATATCGTGGATGAGGCGATGGATCAGATTGAGGTAGTTCATGAACGTGTCGGCGTGTATGTGCTCAATGATGGAGGAGATACACAAAACGTTTTCTCATGGGATATCCTAAAACATCTCGACTGATGGTTCCACCGCGATTCTATTCTTCCAAGGGCAAGAGTTCGCTTAATTCCAGTCGGCTTGCGTTCACCCTGCTGGAGTTGATGATCGTTATCGCGATCATGGCCTTGATGATGGGTTTAGTGGGACTCACCTTAATTGGTGGGGGAGGAGCAGTCTTGGGTTCCGCCCAGCGTGAGTTAATTAGTCTGGTACAGCAGGCGCGGATGCAGGCTGTGCTTTCAGGACGGGAAACTCGTTTGATTGTTCACGACGATCCGACTAACCCTGAGAAATTTCATCGATACGTCGAAATCGTCTATGACGATTCCAACGGGACGGGCGTCTGGAGACCAATGGGTGAAGGAATTCTCCTTCCGGACGAAGCTTGCATAGTTCCCGTCAAGGAGCGTTTTGATCAAAGTGTGGCGAAACCCTCGAACACTGATTGGCCTACTGGGGCATATAGCATTTGGAGTGCTGAGTCCTCCCAACTCTTCAAGCTCGGAACCATTAGCAAGGGCGTACGTTCTGAAAACGGATTCGAAGCCGTGGAATATCGTTACTTGGCTTTCGACAAGGCAGGAAACGTCATCTGCCCCTCTGGTGTCGCTGCCCCCGGTGGAGTTCCACCCTCACCCTGCATTGTGCTTGGCATTGGACCACCGCTACCCGAAGGGGGCGACAAAGCCGTTCAATTCAACAATCCGGATGATTTGGCTGGTGTCCTATTGCGACGCTATGGTGGGTTCGCCACTCTCAGTTCCACCGACTTTGGTAATTGATATGCACATGAAATATCTTCGGTACGGGTTCCATCGAGCAAAAAAAGGTTTCACGTTACTCGAGGTCATTCTGGCTTTGGCTGTGTTCGGTTTTCTCATCGGAGGACTGCTTGCACTACTTCCGTGGGGTGTGGAAGGCGCCGGAAACGTACGCGACCGAAACATGGCTTATGGGATGACTGATGCCATCCAAGTGGAACTTGAGTTAATGGGTTTCGGATTGGTAGAGACTCTGACCAATGAGGAAATGTCACTAAACTTGGTTGCTCCTGCCGATGTAAGCGAGGTCCATTGGGAACCGAATTCCAACGACGTAAGCACATACGCCGCCGCTCAGCTTAAGAATCAGGAACTGGTGAACAAATTGCCCCCCGGCGATCGTTATTTTCTTGTTCGATGTACTCGCTTCCCCGAGGGGAATCGTCACGAGCACGATCCCAGCAATGGATATCTTGGCCTGCAGATTGACGTTCAGTGGCCCTACAAGACCCTCGATGCTCCTGACAAGGGAGTGAACGAACGTTTCCGCAGTCACTTTCGTTTTCCCTTGGCTATCACGCGTTAAGTCGTGATGGGCGTTCCTGCAATGGGGAGCGCATGGTTGGTCGCCATCCGTCCGCGTACCTTGGTGGCTTCCCTGAGCCCCGTGAGCATCGGCGTAGCACTGGCCTTTCGTGATACAAGCGAGGTTTCTTGGTTTCTTGCCGGCCTTTGCCTTTTCTTTGCCTTTCTGATGCAGGTCGGCGCTAATTTCGCCAACGATTATTATGATCATCTCAAGGGAGCCGACGACGAACGGCAATTGGCGCCTGCACGGGCTGTCGCATCCGGTTTGATCCCCGCTCGAACTATGTGTATCGCAGCTTATCTCACTTTAGCCATTGGCTTTGCCCTTGGATTGTTCCTTATGAAAATTTCGGGAGCAGGTTGGCCCTTGCTGGCAGTTGGTGTGGCAAGTGTGGTTTCCGCCGTTTGCTACACTGCGGGACCTTTCTCTTTGGCTTACGTAGGTTTGGGCGACGTTTTTGTAGTTCTTTTCTTTGGATTGGTGGCAACGGGTGCAACACACTATGTCTTGGTAGCTCATTGTGGTCTTGAGTTGACTCCCTCATGGTGGTCGGGCCTTTCTGCAGGATTGGTGGTAAACAACCTTCTTGTCGTGAACAATCACCGCGATGCCGATGAGGACTCGACTAACGGAAAGCGAACTCTCGTAGTGCGCTTGGGCAGGAAGTTCGGGGTTTGGCTCTACCTTGGGGGTTCGTTCATCGCCTTGGCGTGTTGCCCATGGCTTGAATCCGGTTTGGCTTGGACCGTTTGGCTTTTGCCTGCTGCTTTCTTCCTAGGTTTCCGCCTTCATCAGGCAGAAACGCGTAGTGATTACGCCTTCCTGTTGACCGGGTCTGCAGTCTTGGTTTTGTTCCACGGCATCCTTGCCGTTGCCTGCTTGATGAGTTGAGAGTGTCGGGATTCCGAGAAAACAGGGACTGGTTCCGGTTAGCTTTGCACGATATTCACCAGTTCATCTTTGGTCTTAAGCCCAACGATTGTCTCCGAAAGGCTTCCGCTCTTGAAGATGAGCAAAGTGGGTATTGACTGGACCCCGTGTTCTTGGGCGAGTTCGGTATTTTCATCGACGTTCACCTTGTAGATGCTGACGGCATCACCCACTTCGGCAGCAACTTCTTCTAGTATTGGCGCAAGTGCGTTGCAAGGACCGCACCAAGGGGCCCAAAAATCAACTATTACAGTGCCGTCGGTTGCAGTGGTGGCGTTGGCAAAGGTTTCTTTGTTCAAATTGGAGATTTCGGACATGTTACGTTTTTTTCGATGTGTATCTTAGGAATATTTCATCCATAGCAAGATGGCGATGGCCAAGGCTGAGCCAAACACGAGAAAGTCTACTATCATGAAGAAGACGCTTGGACCCGCTTTCTTCTCTTCACTTCCGCCTGGGGTGGGAGGCGTGGGGCCACCGGGAGGAGAACCTATGGGGCCGGGAGCACCTACTGGCGGGCCGCCCGGAGGTCCTCCGGGCATCGGCATGGCTCCTCCACTTGGGGTCGGTCCCCCCGGAGAAGGCAGGCTAGGTCCGCCAGGAATTGATTTTGGCGCTTCCAAGGCAGGTTTTGGCCCATCTCCTGCAAGGGAGGGTCCGGGGCTCGATCCACCGATGTCCGGACCGGTTGGCAATTTGGGAGCCTCTAAAGATGGTGTCGGACCTGAAGGGGACGGGCTTGGCGTTGGACCGCTTTCGGTTGCAGTGGGAATTGCCGGAGTCGGATTGGCAGCGGCATGGGGAACGGGGGGCAGTCCGGGATTTTGTACAGGGGCGGGAGCGGGTCCATCGGTCGGAGGTCCTCCGGGTGCAGGCGATGCTGTGTCGCCCGTCTGTCCCGGAGTTGGAACGCTTGGTCCTGATACAGGCGGTTGACCTGCAGCGGCGGGAGCGGTTTCCACGCCTCCCTCAATAGGTTTTACCTTTGGAGCGAATGGAGATTTTGTGACCCGGAACTTTGGTGCTCCGCCTGGTTTCGGCGGTTCCCCCGCCTTGGGCGTCAATTTCAGGGACGGGGTAGGTGGAGTATTCGGGGGCGGGAGGTTTCCTTCGTCGGCCATGTTCTTGATATGGTTAGGAATGATGCCCGAATGCGCGTATGAGCGTTGTAGTTAGAAAGCCTCTCGATCAGGCTTCGGGCGTATTTTCGTGCAGGAGATCGGCGAGTTCCTGCGGCTCTACTTGGTCGAGCTGCTTCTTGCGTTCTCCCAAGTCCTCGAAAGTCTTGCATACCGTCTCGGTCATTTGTTCGTGCGTTTGCTCGGATCCGCCGAGGATGGAAAACTCCTCTCCTTTGGTGATGCGTACGTGTCCATCGTCGCAGTCAAGTCCGAGTCCAAGCAAATGAGCTTGGCTTTTTGTTTTTGGTTTGGTCTCTCGTGGCTGCATGTCTTTGACTTATGATCAGATGCAATAAAACCGTAACCCTTGTTGGCGTTTGGAGTCAACAATCGAAGGTGTTTTGCTTCATGACTTAAAATGAGTACACGCTCAAGCTGACGTCGAACTCGAGATCGTCTTCCTTACTCGAACCGCGTCGGCGTGTGACGGAATAAAGCAAGTCCCAGGAATTCCCGATCCTCCTCCGCGTGCCCAAAAAAAGGTGGGTGAAACGTTGATCCTCGGCGTCGTAGCGGACTCCGCCGTACAGGGATTGACGTTCAGAAAGGCGACGGATGCCCGTGACTTGGTACTGTTCGGAAAAATCGCTGTAGTCGAGAAGCGTGAAGTCGAGTTCGCCCAGATCACCATCAACCAAACGGGTTGAAAGTGCCGTGCGTTCTACTTTTCCGGTGCGAGTGGCCAGTTTTGTCTGGAGTCCTAGCGACAGCCAGTCGGCGGGAGAGAGGACCAAGTCTGCGAAGAAATCGTCGAATGTGTTCTCACCGGCTTTCCTCACAACAAGCAAATCCTGATAAAGGAGTAGGGAAGCCAAGGAGCGAGGGACTTCGTCCGTTCCCCTTGTCAGGAAGCGGTTCTCTAATCCGACCCGAAAGAGATGTCGTTCTTCGATGGTGTCGGTTTGGCGAAGATCAAAAAGATCGACAGGGTTCAGATTGGGGTCTTGGAGGAACTCGGAGTCGATTGGGTGAATTGAACCTGTTGCGTCTGATTCGAGGTTCTGCAGATGACGATGGTTAAGCACCATGGCTACGTCATGACGTACCCCGTCGATTCCCCAAGTTTCGTTTTGTACGGCGAAATCGCCGTGAAAGCCAATCCTCAGGTCAGCTCCGATTTCTCCGAAATGCCGCGTGGGGTTGGATTCCTCCTGTTCATAGTCAACGAGACGGTATGTCGTCATGGGAGTAAAGGTTAGCCATGGAGTGAGGCGAAAGGGCCTCCGCAGACCATAGGTTAGATCAAGGCGGTCGGCTTCTAAGTCATTTACGATAGACGGGCCTGCCTCTGCTTTTCTCAACCTTGCCAAGGCAACGGAAAAACTATTATAGAGTTCGGGTAGGAGCCACTCTGTCGGAGCAAGATCTAGAGAAAGCTCAGGACGCCTTTCCACTACGGTTTCGTAATCATTGGCATGAAGACGGGAAAACACCGAAATGGTGAAATTTGCTCCTTCATAATTTATCTCGGCGTGGGAATCGGTCCATTGACGTTCGGCGAACAAGTCGCGGCGAAAATCTCGGAAGGTTTCGGAATCTTTTCGCCACTCGAGTTGTAGGGCTATACGAAGGTTTTCCTCGATTCGCTGAACGTGGGTGAGGTCGGCAAATCCGCGTCCGGCATCTAGTGTTTGGCCCCCGACGTCCAATCCCCGATTGTCGCCATTATCGTTGATGTATCCGCCAAGAAGGCTTCCTTTGGAGTAACCGCCGTCGTAATGGTGCAAGTAATGGGCTTCGGGTGACAGCAGGACGCCCCGCTTGGTGTAACCCGTTATGCTGCCGCCTGCTTGCAATTCAGGTGAAATGCGGTAGAGGGAACCCACTTCGATGTGCCATCCGAGATTGTCGTCTTCCCCAACTGAAAAGCGACCTTCGAAAATGGGGTCTTTAGCCTTGGTCTTGAGCCTGGGCAGTTTCGCCAAGGTGAAATCACCTAAACGAAAACTTATTCCACGACCTGCGAAAGTTCCCTCCTCAGGATCTAGTTCGAAATTGCTTACCCGAAGACTTGGTTCCCAAGGGTTATTCTCGCGGAAAAATAAGTTTACCTCTTCTGCGCGAATTATGCCATCCCTTCGTTCCGCCTTCTTGCCTTCGGTCACCACGGGATCAAAGCCCATGCGGAAGTTGATCGCGGTAACGTCTCCCGTTGACATATTTATTGTCATTGAGTCCGCCAAGGCGCGAAAGGCACCGACAGTCAGGATGGCGTTGCCGCTTGCCATTGCGATACTCGCATTCCGGTCAAACTCGATCCGTTCCGCAATCAGGAGCAAGGGACCGTTCCTTAGTCGAGCGTTTCCTGATGCTATAAGCAGTTTGCTAGAATCGTCATATACGATCGTGTCGTCAGCACTCAGCTCCGGCTTTTCTTGGACGCTTTCTTGTGCATGGAGGAAGATGCCTCCAGTAAGAAGATATATTATGAGGCAAGCGGAACGGTAGTAAGTCACCTTGCACAAGATGGTTTTCTATTCTCGCGAAACAAGAACCAAATTCGACTTGATTTCCGACTAACCGGGTTTCCACGTTGCGAGTAAGGCTTAATGAATGTGGGATGAGATCGTGATAATTTCGGAAAAAGAACTGAAAACCTTTTTGTCCCGCAAAGTTGGAGACCCGCACGCGGTGCTCGGCATGCGAAAGATGTTGGAGCGAGATTCCCTCGTGGTTCGGGCTTTTCTTCCTGGTGCCGAACGCGTTGATCTCTTTGATCCTGCCTCTACTCGTACATTTCCTCTTTCTCGAATTGATGAATACGGCTTCTTCGAGGGTGAGATTTCCCGAAGAACTGAAGTTTTCCCCTACCTTTTGCGAAGTTATGGACCAAACGGCGCCATGGAGTTTCGTGATCCCTATTCCTTTCTACCCACTACGAGCAATGAGGATCTTTCTCCTTTCAACAAGGGTTTGGAGATCAAACCCCATGAAAAACTTGGGGCTATCCCAAGGGAGTTCCTAGGCGAGACAGGAGTGTCCTTCGTACTTTGGGCCCCTTACGCTGAGCAGGTGTTCTTGATCGGTGATTTCAACCACTGGAACGAGGGTTCTCTCCCCATGCGGCCTCTCGGGCCTTCAGGCTGTTGGGAACTGTTCGTTCCCTTCGCATCTCCCGGGCAGAAGTATAAGTTTTGTATTCACGGTGCCGATGGCAACCAAGTCGTCAAGGCCGACCCTTTCGCCGCTTATTGCGAGCTGCCTCCAGGCAATGCTTCTATAATTCACGACTTTTCCAGTCTGGCCTCCGTCGATTTCTCCAGGCTCGAAATGCAGAACCCCACTACCGAACCACTCTCCGTCTACGAGATTCATCTCGGATCATGGCGACGCTCGAAAACGGGAAACCAACCACTCTCCTATCTCGAGCTTTCTGAGGTCCTGCCCGTTTACGTAGATGATCTCGGTTTTACACACATTGAGTTTCTGCCCCCTGCCGAACATCCGTTCACAGGCTCTTGGGGATACCAGATCACGGGCTTTTACGCACCCACTTCCCGTTTTGGCACGCCCGAGGAATTCGGCCGGTTGGTTGCTGCATGCCATGAGGCGGGTTTGGGGGTTATCCTCGACTGGGTGCCCGGACATTTTCCGACCGACGAGTTCGGCCTCGCTCGTTTCGACGGCAGTTGTCTTTTCGAGCACGAGGATCCTCGAAAGGGCTTCCATGCCGATTGGGGCACACTCGTCTTCAATTATGGACGTCCCGAGGTCCGCAGCTTCCTCTTCGGGAGCGCCTTTTCTTGGCTCGATCGTTACGGTGTCGATGGTTTTCGAGTGGATGCCGTCGCTTCAATGCTTTATCTGGATTATTCGCGAAACGAAGGAGAGTGGCTTCCGAACGAGAAGGGTGGTCGAGAAAACATCGAGGCTATCGATTTTTTCCGCCAATTCCACGACATTCTCACCGAGGAGTATCCCGGAGTACTTTCCATTGCAGAGGAATCGACCGCTTTCCCAAAGGTCACGGAATCCGCGTCCGAGGGTGGATTGGGCTTCAACTTCAAATGGAATATGGGTTGGATGCATGATGTTCTCGCATACCTGAGGACCTCCCAATCCGATCGCCCCGATTCCCATGGAAGCCTCACCTTTGGAGCAACCTACCAATTTTCTGAAGATTTCATCCAAGCCTTTTCTCACGACGAGGTCGTTCATGGGAAAGGTTCACTAGTCAACAAGATGAAAGCCGCAGGTCAAGCCGAGCAAATTGCCCAGCTTCGTGCCCTTTACGCCCTACAATGGGCTTGGCCCGGCAAAAAGACTCTTTTTATGGGAGGCGAACTTGCCCAGTGGAAGGAGTGGGACTGTGATGGACAGCTTGACTGGTCGCTTTTGAAATTGCCTGTCCACTTTGGAGTTAGCCGACTCCTTCGTGACTTGAACAACCTTTATCGCGAACGTCCTTTTTGGGCCATGGGGGATTGTAACGCCGACAAGTTTCAATGGATTTCTTCCGAAGATGCCGAAGGACGAACGCTGTCCTTTGTCCGATATGGGGAAACTGCGGATGAAAGCTTGGTGGTCGTCTGCAATTTTGCCGAAGCCTCGCAGGAGGTCACGATTGGCTGTCCTCATGCGGAAACTTGGATAGTCATTCTCGATACCGCCGACCCAAAATACGATGGCTCTCGTTCTGAAAAGCAACTTTCAGTCTCCTCCGAAAAGCATCGAGCTCATGGCTTCGATCAATCTCTAAAACTTTGCCTTGAATCGCTTTCGGTAGTTCTACTTGAACCGTCTTCCCTTGGCGGTTCCTACTGAAAGCTTCGGGTATACTTGGATTACTCGATGGAGGCTTCCCGTGCGGGTCGCCCCAAGTCCTTAAGCAATTTGTCGAGGATTCCGTTGAGGAACTTCCTTGAATTTTCCGTGGAAAAGGCCTTTGCCAATTCCAAGGCTTCGTCAATCACCACTGCGGGTGGAATGTCCAGTCTGAAGAGGATTTCGTAGGTGGCAAGACGGAGTAGTGCAAGATCCGTCTTGGCGATGCGTGAAAATTCCCAGTTTTTTGCAAGTGCTCCGATTCGTTCGTCCAAGTTCTCGATGTTAGCCGTTGAGCCGTCCACTAGTTCAGCGGCATAGGAGAAGGTCTCACGTGTTTCCCCAATGCGATTAAGAAATTCATCTAATTCCTCTCCGAGATTTTCGGGTCGATTCAATTCCCACTGGAACAGGAAGCGAAAGGCTGCTGCGCGGTTTTGGCGGCGCCTGCTCCAGTTTGGGTTCAGCTCAAGTTCTTCTTCCATTTCTTCTTAAGGGCGGCCATCTGGATTGCTGCCATCGCAAATTCGCGTCCACGGTCTATTTGCCCCGTTACCCTTTCGCGTGCTTCTTCGGGTCGCTCAGTCACGATAATTCCGTTTATGATCGGGATTGTTCGCTCCATTGCGAGTTGCTGTAGGGCGCTGCCGGTATTCTCGGCGACTAGATGGTGATGCGAGGTGGCTCCCTTGATGACGACTCCGAGTCCTACGAGGCAGTCGAAGCTTTCGGACTCCAGCATCATCGCCATTGCAACGGGCACCTCATGCGATCCCGGCACGCGTTCTACCACAAGATGTTCGGGCGGACCCGCTTCCTCGATTACACCCGTCACCCGAGCAAGCAAGGCGTTCGTCAATTCGGGGTTGTAGCGGGCGCAGACCACGCCTAGGTGCAACCCCTGCGATTTTAACTGACCACTTTCGAATGCATCCAAGCTCATTTCTGTCTCAGCTTCATTTCAGGATGATTCGTTCCTGGATTTCGAGCCCGTAGCCCTCAAGACCCACTACTTTGCGGCGGTCGCGCGTCAAGAGGCGGAGCTTTCGCAGTCCGAGGTCCACTAGGATTTGGGCCCCTATCCCGTAGTCCCGAAAATCCATATCGAGTTCCAGTGCTTCGGTTGATTTCCCTCTTTTCCTTTTCCTCTTGGCTTCGTCTTTTCGGAAATCCTTGCGGCGGGGTTCCAAATAGAGCAAGGCCCCGCGGCCTTCCTCGGCGATTTGAGTGAGGAACTTGTCTATGCTCTCGGCACCCTTCGGTCCATGCTTCATGCGAAAAACGTCGCTCAACACATTGGCAGTCTGCACGCGGGCGAGAGTGGGACGCTGGGTCAGCTTTCCCATCGTCAGGGCATAGTGCCGGCGCTCGTCCAGGATGCTGCGAAAGATATGCAGGTGAAAATCCCCGAAGGATGATGGAAAAGGCGATTCTGAAATCTTCTCGATCAGCTTTTCCCGCTGGTGCCTATACTCGATGAGCGAGGCGATTGAGATCAGCCTCAAGCCGAACCTTTTCTTGAAACGCAACAATTCCGGGGTTCTCGCGAGGGAGCCGTCCTCGTTCAGGATTTCGCATATCACGCCGCTCGGATGCAAGCCTGCGAGCGAGGCCAGATCCACGGCGGCCTCCGTGTGTCCCGCTCGTTCCAGCACGCCGCCGGGGCGTGCTCGCAAGGGAAAGACGTGACCGGGTTGCACGAGTTGCTCAGGTCGAGCATTGGGGTTGGCGAGTATACGGATGGTGGCGGCGCGATCGTAGGCGCTTATGCCCGTTGTTATGCCTTCGGCGGCATCCACGGAAACCGTGAAGTCCGTCCGATGGGCTTCACGGTTGTTCGGGACCATGCTGTTGATGCCGAGGTGAGCCAATTGGCTGTTCATCAAGGGTGCGCAAATCAAGCCGCGCCCGTGCAGCAACATCTGGTTTACGCTCTCTGGGGTAATCTTCGAGGCGGACATCACGAGATCCCCCTCATTTTCCCGGGAGGCGTCGTCGGTGACCACCACCATGTTGCCCTTCGCCACTTCGGCGATGGCTTCCTCAACGGGGTCGAACCCGCGCTTAGCTACTTTTCCCATTTCGGGTCTCTTGGGTAGGTTCTTCTTGCGAAAAGCTTCCTAGGTTATGCGTAAAGCCTTTTGTTCTCAACGCTATTCGCCTCGCAATTGACTCCTCCCCATTCGGCCTTAACCCTCTATCCCTCATGATGCGAATTCTT
>CAZWTI010000366.1:0-4761 GCA_964637065.1 uncultured Puniceicoccaceae bacterium | reverse complement strand
TCGGGATCGGTTCCCGGAAGGTTGAGGCTCAGGGACGGCACCGTTCCCGTGCCTTCCATCTTGGGAAGTTTGCCCAGCGCCTCGAGCCCGGTGTGAGCGACGACCACGTCTCCCCCGGTGTCGATGGTTTCGGCGGCGGCGTCACCCGGTTCGATCTGATCGGCCTCGGTGGCGGCCTCGGCTGCCTCGTTTGTGATTTCGGCGCTTTCCGACGACTTCTGTGTCTCGACTTGCGGTACGGCCTCGGTGGGACGGAAAAGGTCCGCCAGCGGATTGGCGGGCGTCTCGGCTTTTTGAGGCTCTCCCGGAGTTCGCTCCTCCAAAACGGGATCTTCTGGTTCGGGTAGAGAAGTATCGGGCAAGGCGGTATGTTGCGGCGAGATCTTCTCCGGTTTGGTGACGGGTTCTTCAGCCGTCTCGACGTTGGCCTTAGAAGGTCTGACGTCGCTGACGAGCGAAGTCTTGCTGGTCCTGGTGACGATAGGAGTCGTCTTGACGTGTTCCTGTGCCTCGAGAACGGGTATCTTGAAGTCGCTTTCCAGTTGATCGGCGATGAGGGCTACGGGAGTCTCGGAAATCTGAGCCTCGTCCGGAACGCTCTCCAGAGCCAACTCTTCCTGAGCGAGGGCCTCTATGCTTATCGCCACCTCGGGCGATTGAGGTGGCCCGCCGGGAGCGAGCTCTTCCGTGATCAACCAAATCATCATGAGCAAGAGAACCAGAAGGTGAAGGGCAACCGAACCGGCCAGACACTTGTGGTAGAGATTCGAGATGTCCTTCCAGTGCTCGAGAATATAGATTAGTGCCGCGAGGGCCGCCAGGGCCAACAGCACCCACCAAATGATGTTGCTGAGAAGTTCCATGAACTGATCCCAGCGCGACTGATCGACGTAACTGAAAACCTCACGGGTCGTGGAGCGGTAAAGGAGGTAGCTCTCCTCATCCTCGTCCTCGTCGACTGTCGTCGCATCCTTTTCATCGTGGCGACTGAAGAGCAAATCGAATCCATCCATTCGCACCGCGGGATCGGTCGCCTCACCCTTCTCGAAATACAAATCCACCTTTTCGGGAGGCTTCTCGTTTCCATCGATGACTCGACTAATGTAGAGGGAGAAACCGGACTCGTCGTCGCGATCTCGGTCGGAAGCCAGAAATACGTGATCTCCGCGACTGGTCAGCGCCGCCTGGACGTCGTCTTCTTCCGAGTTCAGGTCTTCAACCGGCTTGACGGCGGAGAAACTGGGCATCGGGAGTACGGATTCGGGCTCGACGGGATCGGCTTCAACAGTTGGCTCGATAATTCCCGCAACGAATATGTCGTCGCCACTCTCACTGCGGTCGGAAGAGAAGAACAGGCGCTTTCCGTCGCCGGAAATTGCGGGGCCTCGCTCGTTGTCGACCGTGTTCACGACTTCACCCAACGACTCCGCCTCGCCCCAACCTTCGGCATTTTTTCGAGCGAAATAAAGATCGTAGCCGCCCAAACCACCCTCGCGATCTGAAGCGAAGTATAAGTATTCGCCGTCGCGGGAGAAGGCCGGCCCGACATCATTGGCGGTACTATTGAGAGTCACAATGGGTTCGGGTCGGGACCATACGCGTCCGTTCCACTCCGAGATGAACATGTCGGCGCCGGTCTCGTCGTCATCTCGACGCACGAGAATCATCGTCGTGCCGTTGGGAGAAAAAGTAGCCTCCAAGCGGTCGCCGCCTTGATTCACGACGTCCGCCCCATCGGGGTTCAAAGGATCGGCCTCCTCGGTAAAGAGGTTCTGCTGGGGGTCCTGCCATAATACGTAGCGAGCTTTGGCTTCCTCTACCCCGACGGTGGTGTTGGCGGCATCGGTGTAGTACACCCAGACGTTGTGGCGCAGGTTGCCCCAAAGCAGCCAAAGCAAGATGGAGAAGGTCCCAACAATGGCGACGAAGGCGAGAATACGACCAATGAGGCGTTTTTTGCTGATCGTCTGTTCCTCGTTATCGTCCATGATGCTTTCTTCCTAATTCAACCGACGGGCGGCTCGACGGCGACCTCGGGTTCGGGCGCTTTGGGAGAAGATTTCCGGAACCACCGCAGATAGAGATAAACGAGTAGACCCAGCGAAAGGACGAAGGCGAAAAGCAAACCCAAGTTCCTGCCGAACCAGTCAGAGGATGGCATCTTGGTGTAATCGTAGCGACGAACGACCCGCTTGCTCTTGGCGTTGTACAACCCGAAAGGGTTGCCCGTCCTGTCGGAATTAAAAAGCAGATGGAACCCAGCCATGCGGATGGCGGGATGGGTTTCGTCGAACTTGCTGTTTATTTCCTCTCCCAAGTTGACGGCGGAATGCGGAACGTTTTCGATCAAACGGGAACGATAAATATCGGATCGACCGAACCCCCCTTCTCGATTCGATGCGAAGTACAGGAAGTCGCCGTGGTCGGTGA
This sequence comes from uncultured Puniceicoccaceae bacterium, assembly GCA_964637065.1. Lineage (GTDB taxonomy): Bacteria > Verrucomicrobiota > Verrucomicrobiia > Opitutales > Seribacteraceae. The sequence goes on along the minus strand of CAZWTI010000366.1, from coordinate 2,331 downwards.
CGATCGGGGCGGTATCGTTGCCTTCCGAACTAAGGACGGGAAGATGCTTGGCGTGACGAAAAATCGGCGCCGTGGGGAGCGCCTCTCCCTCAATTACGTCGGGACTTGGCCCGGCGGGATCTGGTTCGAAGCCAAGACCATAAAGCGGCGTGTACCGATAATGGGCCTCGAGGCAAAGAGTAACCAAGGCAGTCATGACGACCTTCCCCATGCCGCCGGCATGGGGTCCGCTCACCTGCCACGAGCCATCCTCCGCCTGCGCATTCAGGAACTCACCCTGCATCTTCCTTAACCACTTTCTCCATACCGGCCCCTGATGCTGGTAGGCGGCCAAGGTGCCGTAGTAGGCGTAATAGACGTCCTGAAGGGAAAAGCCAGATTGGTCGAGGACAAGGGCAGACTCGAAGGCCTTGGCCGCGTTGGAAGATGAGCCGAGGAGCTGGGAACAGAAGAAACCTACCGCATTCATGGCTTTTGTTCCCGCTCCACTGTTGGTGTAGCCATATTTCCCCCCGTCTTTGCCACTCCTCACGAAATCTAGGAAATTCCTGATTCCGGCTCTGGTCTTGTCGGGGAAAGGTATTCCCGACATCTCTCCACTGGCCAAGGCCATCACCATCCAGCCGGACACCGAGAGATCACCCGCCTGCCCGGGCGAGTAACGCCATCCACCCTCCGCGTGCTGCGATTCCACGATGAAGTCGATCACCGCCTGCGCCCTCGGCCGCAAGTCGGAATCCTTGGTTACGCCATAGGCCTCGACCATGGCAAGAGCCCCTATCCCATGATCATACATGTTGCCCCCGGAACCACGCAAGTCGCCGCTGGCCCCATTTTGCTTGGAAACCAACCAGTCGAGCCCGCGTTTGACGTTCTCCCGATACTGACAGTCGACGTCGTGTCGTTCGCCCCGACCGTAGAATGCCAGAAGGCTAAAGGCAGTGGCAGCAACGTCGTGTCCGCCTTGGCCTCCCGTCTTGACGATGTCCCACCTGCCGTCCTCCTCTTGTTGCGAAGCGATATAGGCTAGGGCCTTCTCCACGGCGGCCTCGCTTTCTTCGGTTCCACCCAACTTGGCCATCACTTCCTTCTCAGCAAGAGCTCCTTCTCGCAGAGAGTAGAGCATGCTTAGGCGACGCTCGACGATGAGGCCGGACAACCTGTCGCTAGCGACGTCGGCGGAATAAAGGTCAAAGTCAACCTTGCGGTCGTCGACGTTCGCGAGCTGCTCGGCTTCTGCAGCCTTGACAGCCTCCTGTTCACTTATGTCGGCTGCCTGATGGGGGCGATTCGAGGCGAAGAAAACAGTAATTCCATCGGGAGTAATGGCGGGATCGACTTCATCGAACGGCGTGTTCACGCGAGTGGTCAAGGGCAAAGGCCAAGCATATTCGCCTCCGTCCCATTTGGATATCCATATGTCCTGCCCGCCCTGCCCTCCGGGTCGGTCACTGGTGAAGACAAGCAGGTTGCCATCTCCGCTTAACGATGGGGAGGTCTCATGGAACTTACTGTTCAGGGCCCGCATGGGGCGAGGTTCCCCCCAGTTGTTGCCATCCCAAAGACGGAGGAAAAGGTTCGAGTTGTTTCCGTCTACGTCGCTGACGTATACCATTCGGGCACCGTCCGAGGAAATCACGGTCTGGTCTATGTAGTTTTCCTCCTTGATGCCCGCGTCGACAGCCTCGGCCTTGTCCCAGAGCACATAACCGGGCTCGACGTCCATCGCGACTTTCTCGACGGATATCTTGTCCGTATATTTGTGCCAGCGCCAAGGCTGCAGATAGGAGATGCTCCAGATGATCGCCCCGACGACGATGGCAAGGGCGCCCCAGGCGTAGATTTTGTAACGCAGCTCTCGGCTTAGCCCGAAAAGCCGTCTTTCCTCGCTCTCTGCATCCGTACCCGTCTCGTCGTCGACTGTCTCTTTCTCAGGCATTTAGGATAAGATTACTTTTCAGTCTTTACCGCGATGTTGGCTTTGGGTACGCCGACTGAGCGGCAGATGGAGATGACGTTGGCCAGATAAAGGTGCTTTGCTTCCTTATCGCTACGGACGAGAACCTTGAGGTCCGGTTTCTTTTTGACCTCACCATCCATCCAGACCTCGATTTGTTCCTCGGTAACCTGTTTGCCGAGGATGACGTAGGCTCCGCTCTTTCGAATGTTTATCTTGGCAAGGTTGCCCGTTGATTGAGTAAGAGACTGATTTCTGGCATCCACCGGCAGGTTGACCATGTGGTCTATCTCCTCCTCCTTGAAGGTAGTGGTGACCAAGAAGAAGATGATCAGGATGAACATTACGTCCAGCATGCTGGAGATATTGATGAT
>CAZWTI010000365.1:0-7415 GCA_964637065.1 uncultured Puniceicoccaceae bacterium | reverse complement strand
ACAAACTTCCATCTCAAAAGACATCCTCATTTTGACCATTCAACGGGGAACAATGGTCGTCGTTCCCTTTGGGGCAAGATCGTGACCGTTTCCTAAGGCAGGCGTTTGACTCGTAGGTTGCGGAAGAGGACGGTGCTCCCCGGATCGTGACCCTGCAGGGCGAAGGTGCCTTGTCCGAGAACGCGATCGAAATTGTCTCCCGGCTTGGCGTTGGCGGGTTGTGTCCATTCGACAATCGTCTTTCCGTTTACCTTGGTCACGACCTTCTTGCCATCCACCTTGATGTAGACCTCGAACCATTCATCGTCGTTCGCGGGAGCCTCGAGGGTGTCTTTCACGCCGTAGAGACTGGCGGTCTTCTTGGGATCGTGGTAGGTGTTGTTTACCTGACACTCGAAGCCTGCCGTGGGCCAACCATCCTCCTGGTACTTGGTGTGGAAGTAGATGCCTGAGTTGGAGTGGGGGAGAGTCATGACCTCGGCCTTGAACTCGAAGTTCTTGAAGGGTTTTTTCGTTTCGTAGAAGAGGTGACTGCGGTTGTGGGCGTTTGCCACTATGCAGCCGTCTCGAACGCTAAAGGCATCCTTGTCCTCATTGGCTTTCCAGCCCTTGAGGCTCTTGCCGTCGAATAGGTTTTCCCAGCCAACCTCTGGCTTGTGTGAGGAATCAAGGTGCTCGGCGAGTAGATCGCGCCCAAAGTCTCCGTCGAAATCCCGCCAAACTGCATGAACGTGATTTGACCCGTTTTGGGTGCAGTCGTATTCGTATAGGAACTTGGGCGTCTGTATGCGGTAGTAATGTCCCTCTCCCGGACTACGGCTTCCTGCCCAGGCAAAGTAGGTTTCCTTGGGATGAATGAGGGGATTCTTGCTTGTCACTTGGGCAAGTACTTCAGGTCGATGCTTGGCGGCATAAGCCTCCACGACTTCAGCTAGCCAACCCTTTTGACGAGAATTCATTTTCGTTATAGGCAGACCCTTGGGCGGGAAGAAGGTCTTTCGGTTTACTATGCTGTCCTGTTTGGTCAGGATGTCGGCAGGCGCCTTGTCGGAAAGTATGCCGAGTGCCCGTTGTGGCGGAGATAGCGAGCGTGCCAATTTGCGGGCCTTGTCCTCCTCGGCGGCTAGCACCTTGAGGCCCTTGAAAGGACCGTCTTTCACCTCGGCGGGGTTGGAACCGAAGAAGCTGGGGGTGACTGAGAAAATCCGTCCGTTCACCAATGTGAAACTGAGGGAAAGGTGATGTCCTTCGAAGCGCCAACCCCAGGTCCCAGCCTTGGCGGGCTTTCCGAAAATACAGACATAGTATAGCTCGGGATCCCTTATGTCGCGACCTTCGATCTCGAAAAGAATCTGTTCCAAGGTCATGATTGTCGTGGCCTCGAGATACCCCCTATGGCTTAGGGCAGCCGAAAGCAGACCGTGAGTGAGTAGGCGTTGGCGGGGTTTCATCTTCTTGAGTACCAAACCTTGACGCTTGCGGTCCGGCTTGATCGCGAAATCCGGCACAAAGTGCCAACGCGTTCTCTCCTTGCTATCCCACGGAAACAGGGCCTCTTTCTTTGCCTTCTCATCAAGAGATGAAATAAAAAGTTTGGCCGCTTCTGCCATTTCCGTTGCCGGGTCGTGTGCCAAGGACGCGGAGTTGAGAAGCGCGCCCACTAGGAAACATATTAATGCTTTCTTCATGGTTGTAGGTAATTTCTAAAGGGAAATCTGAAGAATGGGCCGGGTTTGCATAACGTCCACGGGAAAATGGAAAATGCCCGCAGGTTTCTTTTGGCGACCTTGACGAGACGCGGCCTTCTCGCTTACGTCTTTGGTTTTTCGCAAAGATGACCAATAGAAGCAAGCGGCAGAAGTCGGAGTATTCTGAGTTTCGTCAAATCGGCGAAGATCTGGCTCTCGTTTCGTGCTCCCTATTCTCGGGAGGCGGTATTGGCGACGTGGGTGTCGAATGGGGTCTTGGTGTTCCTGTGGTTGCGGCCTGCGAACTTGTTTCTTCGCGGGCTGAATTAATTCGCAGAAACTTTCCTCACACTCAAGTTTTCGAGGGAGACGTCTGGAAACTAGCTCCCGCCTATATCGATCATCTTAAGCAAAAGTTGAACGGTCTGCGACCTTGGCTGATCACGTTGTCGCCACCCTGCCAAGGCATGTCATCCAATGGCGCCGGTCGCATCTCGGCCGCCATTCGCTCTGGGCGAAGACCGAGGGAGGACGAACGCAACCGACTCATTTTGCCCGGCATCGACATTCTCGAGGCGCTTCGTCCCGATTGGTTCATTCTCGAAAACGTGCGTCGTATGGAGAACACCATAATCCGCAATGAATGGGATAAACCCGAGAACATTCTTCAATGTCTTGCCCGTCGCCTGCATCCACATGGTTACACCATTCGATCGGCGATTCTAGACTTCCGTTCATATGGCGTTCCTCACCATCGCGAACGCCTCATCACAATCGGCTCTCGGCTTCCCGGAATCTTAAAAAATATTCCACCAGCCGACGATCTCTTCTCTACGGTTCCAAGCGAACTTCACCCCTTGCCAACCCACGGCAAACAAGACCAACCGAGACCAATCACTTTGCGAGAAGCCATTGGTCATCTTCCCCTGCTCGACGCTTCCGGTAATCTCTCGGATATGTCCGATCCTTACCACCGTGTACCTCGTTGGAATGACAATCAGTACTTCTGGATGCGGCACACTCCCGAAGGTTGCACTGCCTTCGATAACCATTCCTGTCCCTCTTGCGGAGATGATGAACACTCTTCTGAAGAGGTATGCTGTCGCACTTGCAGGGAACCCTTGCCAAAACCCACCATTCGAAAAAATGGCAAGGTTCGACTCGTGAGGGGGTTCCGAACAAGTTATCGCCGCATGAAGTGGGATGAACCCGCCAGAACCCTCACCATGAACAGTGGTGTGATCTCAAGCGACCTCAAGGGGCATCCCGATCAACATCGAGTACTGTCGCTTCGAGAGATTCTCATTCTCGCCACGCTCGACCATCCTCGTTGGCGACGCCGGTACAGTTTCGAGGGTGTCGCCCTTGGTCGTCCTCAACACGGCATAGACTTTTCTCCAAGGCTAGTTCGTGAGGTAATCGGCGAGTCGATCCCGCCACTCGCCATGACACGAATCGTTGAACGCTTGGCCAAGCTAGACGGTCGAGTTTGAGTCTAGGGCCGATAGTCCGGGTTAGGTTCCATCATCTCGGCATCGACTTTTCTGCGCCACATTTCCAGTTCCTTGCGGAGTTCGGCGAGTTTCGCCGGTTCCGATTTGGCGAGGTTCGTGGTTTCACTCAAGTCTTTTCCGAGGTGGTAGAGTTGGACGCTTTGGGGATCGAAGGTCTCGATCAGTTTCCAGTCACCCCTCCGTAGGACGCTGGATGGAACTGCGTTCGGGTGACCATTGTAGTGGGGGTAGTGCCAGTGGATGGAATCACGATCGAGGGTCTTGGCCCCCTCGAGTAGCGGTCGGAGGTCGCGCCCGTCTCGGTGCTGCGCGGGATGGGGAGGCAAACTTGCTGCGGTCAGACAAGTCGGATAGAAATCCATGCTGATGACGGGAGCATGGGCAACCCGCCCTGGCTTGGCCACGCCGGGCCAGCTAATCACCAAGGGAACTCGGATGCCACCCTCGTAGTAGGAACCCTTGTTGCCTCTTAGTGGAGAATGGTTTGTGGCTCGGGCGAATCCACCATTGTCGGAAGTGAAGATGACGAGGGTGTTTTCAGCCAGATCGAGTTCTTCGAGTTTTTTCATGACTCGTCCAACGCTTTCGTCCACGCTTTCCACCATGGCCGCATAAGTTGGGTTTCCCTGTCGTTTTGCCTTTGGTATGGCTTCGTATTTCCCGATCATCGCCTTCTTTGCCTGAAGCGGCGTATGCACGGCATAGTGTGAGAAATAGAGGAAAAACGGCTTTGCTTGATTTTCTTGCATAAAGCCAAGGGCTTCGTCGGTAAGCCTGTCGGTTAGGTATTCGCCGGGTTTGCCTCCGGGAAGGACCTGCCAACTTGCCTTCAGCTTTGTAGTCGGGATGGACCATCGCCCTTTGTAAGGATGAAAGTAATCGCCTGGGTTGCCGTGGTCGTTTGCGGCGATGGAGACCTCGAACCCATGGTGTTTAGCGGTGTTGAATGGTTCCCCGCCTAGGTGCCATTTGCCGATGATGCAGGTTTGGTAATCGGCTCCCCGCAGGGCTTCTGCCAGAGTCTTTTCCTCCAAAGGCAACGCACGAAGAAACCGCCCGCTCCTTAGTTTTGCCTTTGGATTCCATCGACCGGAAGGCAACCACTCCGTCAACATTAGACGTGCGGGATACTTTCCGGTCAGGATTGCGGCGCGGGTCGGGGAGCAGACGGCGCATGCGGCATAACCGTTGGTGAAGCGGACGCCTTGCGAAGCCAGCTTGTCTATGTTTGGCGTCCTGTAGTATTTGCTTCCATAGCATCCGATATCCCTCCATCCGAGGTCGTCGATCAGGAAAAGGATTATGTTGTGGCGTTTGACATCCTTTGCCTTGCTTGTTTGAAGGAGGCCAAGAAGGCTGAAAGAAATATAAGTTAGGACTGAGAGGGCTCTTTTTGGTTTGTTCAGCATAGGAACTATTCCGTACTTGGATTTCCGAAGGCATCCACAATTTTTTGGGCGTTGAGGGAGAAAGGGGGCTGCATGGTCTGCTCGATGGCCTTTTGAAGCGTTTTTTGACTTTTAATGGCTTCTGGCGAAAGGGAGTCAGGATTCAACTTAACCTCGCGAAGGCCTTTTCCACGGATGTCATAGAATTTACCGTCGGAATAGAGCTTGTACTTGTGGTCGAGAGCGAAAATGTGACGGGAGTAGCGTTCCTTGTCCCATCCCGGTCGAGGATCGTACCAGAAGAAACACCAATTCCTCTCAGGCCCTTGATCTCCGAGCAGGGTAGGGGAGAAACTCAAGCCGTCGTAATGCCACTTTTGGAGGATTTGGGTTCCCGCTAGGTGGGCCAAGGTGGGGACAAAGTCGGAAGCATCCACTAACTGCGAGGTAGTGCGTGCGGTTTTGATGATCTTCGGCCAACTGGCAATTAGAGGCACGCGGATTCCCGTTTGCATGGTCGTGGCCTTGCCGCCCTGAATCTTTTCCTTGCCCAGTTCCGAGGCAATTTTCCGATGTGTCCCGTTGTCGCTGTAAAATAACACCAAGGTATTTTCCCTAAGGCCAAGCTTTTCGAGTCCTGCCACTAGTCTTCCCACCAGTTTGTCCATGTATTTCACCATGTCCGCGAAGTAGCGAACGTTCTCTTCCAAGCGACGCTTCGGCTCACGCCATTCCTTCGAGTCCGGGGTAGGCATCATAGGCCAGTGGGGTAGGGCCATGGGGTAGTAGACGAAGGTGGGTTCTTTCTTGTGACGTTTCAAGAAGTCGAGAATGAAGTCTACCGAGACGTCGGGCCCGTACCGCCCTTTCAAGTTCTTGACCAGCTTGCCGTTCCTGTAAAACGTCGGATTGGCATACCGGGAACCCTTGTCCTCGGTGTGCCAGGAGTGAAAGAGGCAATGCTCGTCGAAACCTGCCTCCGTCACCTTCATGCCCTTTCCACGGCGACGTTTGGCGTTTGGGAAATCAGGTGGATCATACGACTGCAATTGCCACTTGCCGGAAATGCAGGTTCGGTAGCCTGCATCCTTCATCAGGTGGCCGAAGGTTCGTTCTTTTGGGTCAAGGATACCGAAGTACGTCCAGTTGCGATGGTTGTATTTGCCAGTCATGATCTGCACGCGGGTCGGCGTGCAGAGAGGCTGGGAGTAGGCGTGGGTGAAACGAATGCCACCTTCGGCCAACTTGTCGATGTGTGGGGTCCTGTAGGAGGTTCCTCCATAACAGCCGAAACCCTCAATGCCAATGTCATCAGCCAGGATGAGCAGAATATTCGGCTTGGTAACCCCTGCTTGGGCAAGGGTGGCGCAGAAAATGAATGAAAACAAAGCCAGCAGACGCCTATTCATACCAGTCGGATTAGTTTAACTGTCATGTTGCTGCCTAGCAATCTATTGATAATTGGACCTGAAGTACCAAATGTAGACTACTATTGGACTCAAGAAAGCGGGAGCGCCAAGAATTGGAGCTCCAAAATTGCCGCCAGCATCAGGAAAACAAACCCGACCAGAAGGCCCAATCCAAATCCCTTCATGATGGTGACAAAATTGCCAGTCGCGTCTGCCAAAAACCCCGACTTGAGTTCGAACACCGATTCAGAATGTTTCTCTGGGTTATAGTAGACATCTTTTTCCATTCCTGTCACATATTCTTTAAGCTTTGCCATGGCCTTCTTTTTTCGGCTGAAGGAGCTGGTTCCCCAGCCTTCGGATTCAGCCTTGAACCACTTGCCTCTCACTTTGTATTCCCATACAACATTTACAACAAATTCAACGCCGTTCTGTTCTGCCATACCACCCATTGAATCTTGCTTGACAATGTTCTTGGACAATATTCTGCCGCGGGTCACTGCCCAATTCTCTTTTTTCAGAGTCAAGGTCATTTAAATTAAGGCCTTCGTAGATGTCTCATGGTTTTTTCACAGCGTCACAAATCCTAGGGCTTTGCCTTGCCCTGAAGGACCTCCATCGCCTTGATGATCAAGGGGTCGATTCCTTTTTGCAGGTCTGAGCGCATGTTCTTCAATTCAATGTCGACGGGGATGCCTTTGCCCTCGTAGCAGGTCATGTCGGCCGAGAAGTAGACCTGGTGGGAGAGTGTGTACTTCCATCCGTTGGGCAGCTTGCGCTCCAGCATGTTGGAGAAGATGCCATTGGTGGGTTCCCCGATGAGGGTTGCGTGTGGGAGGTCTGTCATCAACATGGCAAACACGTCGGCAGCGCTAAAAGATGCATCGTGGGTGAGCAGGGCAATGGGGCCGGTAAAGGTGCCATTCGGGCCTGCCTTTGTCGCGGGCAGCATGTGTCGCGTCTTCACCTCGCCAAAGTCATCCTCGCCGGGGCCCTGCTTGGTCTTGCGATGATGCCCGCCACGTTTCTTGTCCACAAACCGGCTCATGATCTGGTACACGCACTGGTCGGTTCCGCCGGGGTTGAGGCGGATGTCGACGATCAGACCCTTGATGCCTTTCATGCTGCCCAGTGTCTTGTCCAGTCCGACCTTGAGCTTTTTAGCCTTCACTCCTTCAAACTCCGTTATCAGGAGGTAACCGAAATCCTTGTTGCGTGAATAAACCAGTAGTTCGGTGGCGTTTCTTTGTTCATCGAAGCCTTTGCCGCGAAGAGTTTTCTTGATTAATTCACCGAATTGTTTCTCCAGCTTTCGAGTATTGAACTCATTGAAGAAGCGTGGAGTCTCTTCCGGATTGAAGGCTTTCTTATTGAGGTTCTTTGCCTTTAGGTTCACATGTCCGTCCTTGAGCGGTC
>CAZWTI010000364.1:0-4232 GCA_964637065.1 uncultured Puniceicoccaceae bacterium | reverse complement strand
TTCCGTCCCGTCCTCGGCGCGCTAAGGCTTTTCGCCGATCAGCTTCACAGGCCTACCGCCCCAAGTATCACCCCAGCCCTTGGCTTCGGGTTTGCGGTAGATTGTGGGGGTGGAGTTGTGAAAAATATAGTTCTCAGCTCTAGGAGCATCCCCATGAAATGTCACAGTAGTCAGCCGTGTGCATTCAGAGAATGCCATTTCTCCTATACTGGTAACATTATTGCCAATGGTAATACTAATTAGGCTATTACATCCCTGAAAAGAACCATCTCCAATATCTTCAACACTATCAGAAAGTGTAATACTCGTTAGTTTGCTACAATCCATAAACCCACCTGTAGAAATGTATTCAACTTCATCTGGTATCACATAAGTTCCACTTTTAGCATTAGGACAAAGCAGAAGCACCGTTTTCTGCTTATTAAATAGGACCCCATCTTTGCTGGAGTAAACTGCATTTCCATTTGTCACCGTTATTGCAATTAGTTCCTTGCATTCCTCAAAAGCAGACCATTCACCTGCAACAACTCCAATTTTTCTGACACCATTTGGGATAATAATTTTTGTCAGATAGCGGCATTTGTAAAAAGCTCTTACCCCGATATTGGTAACCGACTTTCCGTTGATGGTATCTGGGAGTACAAGCTCCCCCCCCGCCTTTTTATCACAACCAGTGATTGTGACCACATCACCTTTAATCTGATACTTTAAATTGGGGTAAACGAACGCTCCTTTCTTCTGCGCCTCCTCCCCACACCCAACCATCAGCAGGGCGACGAACATAGCGGCAAGTAACTTCTTCATACCGTCTTGCTAGGTTAGGTAGTAGGCGGGTCAAGGGCGAGGGGGTTGTCGATTTAATAGCCGTCCTTGTAGGTTCTGCGACTGTTTTCCCTCCCCGTCAAGTTGTACCAAACCACTACTCCATTCCCGTCCCGGTCGATTTTGGACACGGGACACTTTTCGCCATTGGGTTTCCAAACAACGGTTGTAATCAACTTCCCGTTGTCCCAAGTTTGGGTCTTCCTTTTTTTTCCGTTAGCGTACCAAGAATTGGAAAGTCCGTCAGGTTTGCCTTCCTGATAATTGCAGGAAAAGCTTTTTTGACCGTTTTTGTGCCACTGGATCATCGGACCATCAAGTTTGTCGTTCTTATAATTGTAGACTGCGCTTTTTTCCCCGTTTGCATTCCAAAAAGTGTGCAGTCCATGCTTTTTGTTGCCCCGCCTCGAGGTCTCTGACCTTTTACAACCGTTCTCATCCCATGTGATAAAAGTGCTAGAAACTTCACTTCCTGCTTTGTAGGTCGACTGTCCCTTTACAACGCCGTCATTTCCGTAGAAAACACCAACCCCATCTCCGTCTACGACATCAGTTTCCATGCACCTCACGCCGTTTATCTTCCATGCTGAAGCAGTAACTAATTTCCCTTGATTGTAGGTGTATTCAGATTTTTCTTTGCCGTTTTCATACCAATTTCGACGAATCCCTTGCTGGTGACCATCCTTGTAGCTCACTTCGACCCTCTTCTTTCCATTTCCGAACCAACCGATGCTAGGTCCGTCCTGCTTGCCGTCCTTATAGTTTTGTTCTGAATACTTCTGCCCCTCCGGATACCAACTCGTCAAAAGTCCGTTCATCTTCCCACCTTTGAAGGTTACTTCCATCTGCTTCAGTCCGTTCTCGTGCCAAGAAGTCGAAAGTCCCTCTGGCTTGCCGTCCTTGAAGTTTCCTTCCCGATGCTTCTGCCCGTTCTCGTAATACCAAGTCCGAAGCCCATTCCCGTTCACGACGTTGGTCACGGGACACTTCTCGCCATTCGGTTTCCAAGTAACGGCAGCAATCAGCTTGCCGTCATTCCAAGTTAGTTCCGACATCTTCTGCCCGTTGCTGTACCACACCGTCTGAAGTCCGTCCTTCTTGCCGTCCTTGACTTGTCCCAACCACATAACCTGCCCATTGTCCCGCATCGTCTTTATCCATCCCGTGTAAGGCGTCTGCTGATTCGGAGCGTAGGCAATTTTACCTTCTTTGCCTCTCCGCTGAAGCTTTTTCCCATCAATCGCCTCAGCGGCGATCCTGTTGCGGGTTTCATTGTCGTCCAAGTCAATCCCGCCGACTTCCGCAGTCTTCGCAGGTGGGGTTTCGACTGACGAAGCATTGGATTCGGGAGGAGTTGCGGCAGAGGTCTGATTGGATTCGAGACTATCCCCTGCAGGCTTTTTCGTATCCCCACCGCACCCAACCATCAGCAGGGCGACGAACGCAGCGACCAGTAGTTTCCTCATGCCGCCAACCCTAACCCGACGAGGGCGGCAGTCAATCCTCGGGGCGGGGCAACCGCTTCATGGCGGCGGGGCGGTTAGTTGGCGTTGCGCGAGCCGAACTTCAGCCAGACAACTTCGTTGTCAATAAGCTTGTTCTCGTTCCATTTCAGGAACGTGTTCGTGCTGACATAGAGCAGGCCGGGATACGAGCCGGCCGCAATGCGGTTGAATCCGGTGGGACGCTCGAGACTCGGCAACACCTCGCCGCGTTTCGGATTCGGCTTTGCAATCCGTCTGGTAGCAAACGTCTTGCCGCCATCGCGCGACTCCAGCCAGACAATTCTCTTGATCGTGGGAATGTAGTTGGCCCAGTAAGCTGGCTCATGAAAGTACTTGGCAAGCGGCTTGCCGTCCCAGGCCGCCTGAGGGTGTTTGATCGGTGCGAGAATCAAGGTCATGCACAGGACATCGTCCTCGGTGATAGACAGGCCGGCCCGTGAATCGATGATGGCCCAACCTGGGAAGTGCTATTCCATCGCAGCATGTAGTGGAAGTTTTCGCCACCGTTCACCATCATGACTTGCCAGAAACGACTGCCCCGGCTTCTTCGGTTTATTGCTATTGTAGAGCACGTACGGGTGCCCCTTCGAATCCTCGACGATCGTTCCGTCGTTACGAATCCCCGGCTTGGGATCAAATCCCTCGCCCGACAACAAAACGTCTGCGGTCTTCATTGTTGCCGGAAGCTCGATCGGCGTTCCGTCCGCCCGCTCCCATGTGCGACCATAGTCGTCGGACCGCATATAGTTGACCGACTGCAGATCGCCCCACATCTCGGAGGGCCGCCGCTAGTTACTCTGAAACGTTCGGCAAGCGAAGTGAAGCACGCGCTGTTTTGGTCCCCACGACAACCCGCTGTGAAATGCCGCATAGCCACGACAGTTTTCTTCACTGCGCATGATGAGCCCCCGATCTTCCCAAGGTTTACCGGGCGGTTTTACGTACAACCGGACACCGGCCCAACCGAAGCGCCCTGTGAGATAAAGGGAATCGTCGTGACCGCACATCAATGTCGGGTAGGACAGGCGACTGCCAAAGGTGACGGGTTCGGTCCATGCGGAGGCGTCATTTGGACGCATACTGCGGCGATAGGGAATCGCGTTGTGATGCAAGCCGTAGACCACGTGCAGATAGCCCTTGCTATCGATAGTCAGCGCCGGACGGCCATGGTTGTCGTGCGACTTGCCGATCGTGTGCGGGCGTGACCATTTTCCGGTCTTCCGGTCCAGCGTACGAATCACCACGAAATAGCCGCCCTCGGTGGAATCCAGCCAGGCGACGTGTGTCTTGCCTTGATATGTGATGAGCTTGTTGCCTGTCCCGGCAGTCGCCGACTCACACCCGTGCGAAGAGAGGAGCGTTCGGTCAGCCGCGATTCGGACTTGGGGTGCCACCCGTGCTTCCCCCGGAGCCTGGACAGCCGCGCGGACTTCAATCTCTGCCTTGGCTTCCGGACTGTTGGGAACGACCTTAGGTGTCGAGGCACATCCCACCAATACCACCGCCAGCAAGAGTAAGAGAGATTTCATTGCGGTAAAGATAACTGCGCCGTGGCGGGCGTCAATGGGGCTGTTGAGGCAAGAGGGGCGTTAGGGGGGAAGTAGGCTGCGGACAGGTATCACCTTGGTCCAACGTCAAGCCACTCAGATGACGACTCCAAAGTCCTGCAGTCCGGACTCATCCAGGCTGTCCCAGGTGAGGCAAGCATTGGAGTGCCGGTCGTTCCACGCCGCAGGTTGCAGCGTATAGGGAACCATAGGGTGATCGATTTGCTCCGGTGTGATCATGTCCTTTTCCAAGTGTGACTATTCGAAGGTCACAGTGCCGAAATGCGAAGGCATATGGAAGTTCGCGTAAGGGAGGGCCCAGGCTGTGAGCTGCGGATTGGGGTGCTTTTCTCCCTTG
>CAZWTI010000363.1:0-3561 GCA_964637065.1 uncultured Puniceicoccaceae bacterium | reverse complement strand
TTGATCATGAAGCTCCCCCGAACGCGAAATCAATCGTCGCGAAGGAGGAATCTCAAACCGTCCCCACCATGCCCGAGGTGGACGTCAGTCCCCTTCACGGCGTCTCGGCTGCCGCCTTTGCCGCCCTGTCCGGGGAAGGCTGGAGCGCCCCCGACGTCAAGGAGACTCTTCTGGAAGCCACCGACGATGGCATCGTCGATCGCCCCGGCCAAGCTCCCGCTCGTCGTTACCTTTATCGCTACCTCGACGAGACCACGTGGAGACATCCCGGTACAAATACCCTCATCCGGTCTTCCGTTCCCCGTGAGGAAGTCGTCCTCATCGGGATGGAACTTTACTGAACCCGAACCACACAAGAACCTTCTCTCACGCAACAGTCATGAAGATTCTAGCAAACATACTCACCCTCGCCCTCTCGACAGGTTGTCTTTTTATAACGACGGCAGCCCTAGGGCAGTCAAAGATTCGCGTTGTCGCCAAGGGCAAGATGGTAGAGACCTACCTTGGCGTCTACGCCGTGAAGCTTTCTCCCGTCGTCAGTCGCCAACTGGGTCTGGATGGGAATCTCTACCTTTCCGTCGAACAGGTAAGTCCCGACAGTCCCGCCGAGAAAGCGGGTTTGGAGAAGTATGACATCCTCCAGAAGCTGGACGACCAAGTCCTCGTCAACAACGAACAGCTTCGTGATCTCGTACGCTCACGCAAGGCCGACGAGGAGGTAACCCTTGCCATCCTGCGCGCCGGCAAGGAGAAAACCCTCAAGGTCAAGCTCGGTAAAACGGAAGTATCGAGGGCCCAAGCCCGCGCCAATGCCATACCTCGAATCGGCAATCAGGGGAATGGTCGGCAGGGTGGTATCCGGGTCTTGCCCGGAGTTGGCGCCGGGGGTTTGGTTTTCCCGGACGGCGACATAGGTGATCTTGGCGAACGCATTCGCCGGCAAATGGAACGTCATCGCCAGCAACTTGGGAGACAAGGCATTGCCCCGGGCTTCGGACGTGGGCAAAACCTGGACGACCCCGAATTGCTCGAGAAATACGACGTCGACGGCGACGGCAAGCTGAGCCAAATCGAACGCGACAAGGCGCGCGACGAGGGTGCCATTCCCAAGCTCAACTTTGATTTGAATCTCGATTTCGGCTTGGGCGCTCCCGACATTAATGACTTGTTGCGGGACGCCCGTCGCCGCGGCGCTTCTTCCACTTGGTCGTCCGTAACGGGGTCCGCCCAGACCAAGATCGTCTCTACCGACGACGACGGCACTTTCGAGTTCAGCTCCAACGACGGTAAAAAAAGCTTCAAGGCCACCGATCCGGATGGAAAAGTCCTCTTCGACGGCCCCGTCGACACCAAGGAGCAACGCGCCGATATGCCCGAAGACTTACGGGATCGCCTCGAGACAATGGAGGGCAACGTCAACATTCGCATTCGGCAGGGTGGCGGCAGGAAACCTTTCCCCAAGCCCAGGTTCGATCCCAAGAAGGACGACAGGCTGCTTTGATCAAAGGCTTTGCCCCGTTTTAGGGCAAGAGATAGGTTTTTCCATGTTTTGATTAGTCCTGCATGTACAGGATGCAGTGTATGGCCTGCTATTTTCACCCTTGACGATTTCCCGGAACAGAGTTGTTTTTGTTGCCTTTAACCAAACTAGATCCGACTGGATTCAACCTGACAAGTGCCCATGAAAACGCTCCTTACCTTCGTTGCGGCTTCCCTGTTTGCCGTTTCAACCTTTGCCCAACAACCCATTCCCGGGCTAATGCCGGCTCCCGCAGCCACAGGTTCCGCCGGAACTGACCTCGGCGCCAATACCACAAGCGGCGCCGCAGGTATAGATCTCGCCAACCGCGTCAAGCTGCGCGGGTACGTCGATTTCATTTACGGCAACCGGCAGAACGACCATTGGTCATCAGTTACTGGTAGTCAATGGGGAGCTCCTGACGATGCGAGTTTTAGTACCTCTGCCGACCTTGACTTCTTGCTGGACTTCTCACCAGTAACGGCGGAAATCCATACAGAGCTTGATGGTGATGGAGTTGGCCTCGAGCAAGCCTTCGTTCGCTACAACGTCAACCGCGACTTCAGTATTAGCATGGGTCGCCAACTGGCCTTGCTTGGGTTCGAAGCCGACGAGGCTCCCAACCTCTATCAAGTTTCAAATGCATACCATCTTACTGATAGTTCGAGCCAAGGTGGTTCAAGTGTTCGTCGTACTTACAACGAAGGTATTCGGGCCAATTTCAACAACGCCCGCTTCGGCTTCGCCATCGGCCTGCACAACAAGCTAAACGAGTCTACTGTATTAAACAATTCGAATGACGATACAAAGAGCGGCGACGTCGCCATCGACTTGCAGGCGGCCATAATGATTCTTCCTGGTTTGGAAGGCCGCCTCGGGTATTCTCATGAAAGTGTCCATCAAGGAACTGGCGTTGACCTCGGTGGGTATGACGCTGCTGGCTCGGAGGACGAGATCGAACGTTTCAACGCATGGCTCGCATACAACGATGGCGGTCTCACCTTGGCTGTGGAATATGACAACATGGACATTGTGGGCAGCGACGCGTGGAACGTCATGTTGCTCGGCAGCTACCAGTTCAATCCGCTCTTCGCCCTTACTTTGCGTTACAGTCATGAAGGCATCGAAAATGCCTCAACAGGTGCTTGGACGGGAGATCTCGACACAGACCGCATGACCTTGGGACTGGGCTTCACGATTACCGATAACTTGGGCCTGAATCTTGAATACAGTCACTCCTCCGTCGAAGCCGGAACCAGTGATTACGACGTGGACGAAATCTACGCCGAAGGCATCATGACCTTCTAGGGTTCTCTCAAATATTTTCTATTCAGACGCCTCGTCGGTACATGCCGACGGGGCGTTTTTTTGTTGATTTTTCGAGGGAGGCGAAATTCTTCGTTGTCATCTTCTGCTCCTCCTTCTAATCGAGTGCTGTTAAAATGGCGGATGGCAACGGCAAGAAGGCCCTGAAAAGGGAGATCGAGGAATTGGAGGGGGAATTGGCCCTGCTCCAGCGACGTTGCCGGGAATTGGGGATTCCCGTGCTTTTGGTGTTCGAGGGTTGGAGCGCGGCGGGCAAGGGGACCATGATCAACCGCATTATCCAGCCCATGGACCCGCGAGGTTTCAAGGTATCCTGCATTCCCGCTCCCAATCGCGACGAGCAATTGCGTCCCTTCCTGTGGCGGTTCTGGAGTCGCACGCCCTCGGCCGACCGCATGGCAATATTCGACCGTAGTTGGTATCGTTCGATTCTGGATGGGGCGGTGACGGGAGACTTGGACGAGAAGGCCTTGGCCAAGGCCTATGCCGACGTGCGGGCTTTCGAGCGCCAGTTGAAGGACGGGGGAACCGTTATCGTGAAGTTCTTTCTCAACATATCCAAGAAGGAACAGGCTGAGCGTTTGGACAAGCTGCGCAGTAATGCCGCCACCGCATGGCGGGTGTCCGACGACGTGCTGGTTCGCCACTACAAGTACGAGGAGTACGAGAAGGCGATCGCCCATATGCTGGAGGAGACGGACGTTCCCGAGGACGCC
>CAZWTI010000362.1:0-2819 GCA_964637065.1 uncultured Puniceicoccaceae bacterium | reverse complement strand
CGGGAGAATGTTGTGCTTGGCCTTGTCGTCGGACATGGCCGCCTTCATGCGCTGGTAGACCTTGCGTTGGTCCCCCTTGTTCTTCATGTCGATGAAATCAATAATCATCAATCCGCCCAAGTTGCGCAACCTCACTTGTCGCGCCACTTCGCCGCCTGCCTCGATATTGGCTTGCAGGATGAAGTTCTTGCCATCCTTTCGATTGACCCTGTGACTACCGGTGTTGCCGTCGATGGAACCCAGGGCCTCAGTCTCCTCGATCACGATTTCGCCACCCGACGGAAGCGGCACCTTGCGCATGAAGGTCTGCTCTATCTGCCGCTCCACGCCAAAGCGCTCGAAGATCGGGATTTCCTCTGCGAAATGGTTGATTTTGGCTTTCGACTTGGATGAGATTCTCTGGACCTCGTTAATGAGACGGTCGTAATCATCCTTCTTGTCAACTTGCACCCTCTCGATTTCCTCAGTAAGGAAGTCGCGAGCGGTGCGCTCGATTAGGTCGGGTTCGCGGTAAAGGCAAGCCGCCCCGTCGGAAGCCTTCATCTTGGCCTCGATGTCGTCCCACTTCTGCAGGAGAAGCTGAATGTCGCGATTGAAGAAACGCTCGGGCTTGTTTTCACCTGCGGTTCGAATTATCACACCCATTCCTTCACGCAAGGTGAGATTGGAGATAATGCGCTTCAGCCGGTTGCGTTCCGTCTTGTCGTCGATCTTTCGGGAAATGCCGCATTGACCGGCAAACGGCATAAGGACGAGAAATCGACCCGGAAGAGCAAGATTGGTGGTGGTCCTTGGTCCCTTCGTGCCGATCTGCCCCTTGGTAATCTGAACCACGATTTCGGACCCGATGGGAAAGGCCTTGGGAATATCCTTGATTGACTTGGCCTCGACCCGACCTCTCTTCTTGCCCTTGTTCTCGCGAACAATCTCGATCTCACGATCGTTGTTCCCCGCCCCGGGCAACATATCCCAGTAATGAAGGAAAGCGTTCTTCTCTTGGCCGATGTCCACAAAAGCCGCCTTGAGCCCGGGTTCCAGGTTCTGGACATGCCCCTTGAAGATAGCCCCGACCTCACGGGCCTCTTCTTTGCGTTCCACACTGAAGTCATCCAGAACACCATTGAGCAAAAGGGCAACCCGACGCTCGAGAGCTTCGGAATTGATGATGATTTCCTTGTATTCCTTCTGTTCGTCAGCCGAACGGAAAAAAGACAGAATTCGTTCACGAATGGGCCTGTTCTTTGCCCGTTCCTGAGCCGACTTCCGCAGCTCCCCCTTGTCTATTAGTATGGGTGTGGCTTCTTCTGGAGCATCGGTCAACTGCTTCTCGATAGGAACGTCGGCGACGTCCACTTGGACACGTTTTGGATTGCGATGTTTCCGGTGATTAGACCGGTGTCTTGATTTTCTAGCCATTTTGGTAGGTCGTTAGTGGAATCCGCGACCCATGATGCAAGCCCCCTTTTCCAAGGCGGGGACGATTCTTTGGTATAGCTCATCTGAACTCCTTCCTGTGGCGATAGACGCTTTGGACTAATCCCGTCAGCAGGCAACAGCTCAAGAGGAAAGAGCCGCCATAGCTAAGGAAGGGCAAAGGCAGACCCGTGATGGGGGTGATGCCTATGGTCATGCCTACGTTGATGAAGACATGTGTCATCAACATGGCAGCGGCTCCAACCGCCAACATGGCGCCGAAGCGATCGCCCGCCAAACCGGCAACGCGAAGGCAGCCAAGTATGATCACGGCGAAAAGACCCAGTGCCAACAGTCCTCCCGCGAAGCCGGCCTCCTCGGCCAGCACCGCGTAGATGAAGTCATTGTGGCTGACTGCCGAAGGCAGGTAACCCAGCTTGGCTTGCATGCCATTGCCAAGGCCCTTGCCATCAAGCCCTCCAGTAGCAACGGCGATCAAGGCCTGCACTCGGTTCCAGTCAGCCCCGACACCACTCGGATCCTCCAAGTCGTGAGCGAGGAAGGTCAGGATACGCTTGCGCTGATAATCCTTGAGCGGGACTAGAGAATGGTCCTGATAAGCAGTTACGGCATCGTCAGATTGCGGATTCTCGGTTTTGAATTGATAGTAACGGTATACGTCGAATCCAACCACGCTCAAGGCCACCACGAATAAAAGAAACGTGGCTGCAAAGAAACGCGAAGGGATTTTCGCTACATACAAAAGGGAAAACACCATTGGTGGGAAAACAAGCGTGGAGCCTAAGTCGGGTTGCAGGAAAATCAAGAACATAGGAAAGGCAAAGCAGAGCGCCACCTTTCCTATTCCCTTTATCGACTTCCTCAGGGCACCAATCTCCGAACGGGCAAGAATGCTCGAACCCAAGACCAATGCCGCCAGCTTGGCTCCTTCGGCAGGTTGGATCTTGAATAGTCCCAAGTCGATCCAACGCTTCGCTCCATAAATTTCAGGCCCGAAAAAAACCAAGGACAAGGCGAGCAGGCTCAAGCCATAGAGATAATGGGCGTAACGCATCCAGACATGATAGTCGACAAGCGCCATGACCGCATAGGCCAAGGTTCCCACAGCAACCCAAATGATCTGCATGCGCCATTGCTCTCCACCCACGTAAGCTTGCGCGGACCTTATGAAAAGGACGCTGATCACACACAAGACGAGTATGCAGACGGGGGTAACCCAATCGCTCCGCCGCTCCTCGGGAAGAGAAAGGGACTGCGAACCTCGCCCCTCCTCGGAAAGTGTCGATCCCACCGTATCAGACAACGCAGCCAACCCTGCTAACCGTGATGGTTGCCCAGAATGGCTTTCGAGATTTCACGCCATTCATCGTCCAAGCTTTCTCCGC
>CAZWTI010000361.1:0-4206 GCA_964637065.1 uncultured Puniceicoccaceae bacterium | reverse complement strand
TGCAAGGAACGCATTGCATTAGCCTTCAACTTATTCACATTCCCCCTGAAAGTTACCAACGTCTAAGGCTGGAGAGTGCAGATTCGCAGAAAATCATGATATTTTCCTTGTGAAAAACTTGCGTTTTAAAAAAAAACGAACGAATTAGGTTGCTTCGCATGCGCGCGAAGTCTCTAACCTTCGCTCAGTTTTGACTTTCAATATCATCTCGAACGAGAGACCTTAATTGTTCATGATTCAAGCCAACGACAAATTTGAGGAAATCGAGTCAGCGGTGGTTCGCTTTGCGGGAGATTCGGGTGATGGCATGCAGACCGTGGGTGAACGTTTTACTGACAGTAGTGCGTTTGCGGGTAACGACATAGCCACCTTGCCTGACTTTCCCGCCGAGATACGCGCACCGGCCGGCACCTTAGCCGGTGTTTCTGGTTTCCAGATACAGTTCGGCAGTAGGGAGATTCTTACGCCTGGGGATGCCCCCGACGCTCTTGTCGCCATGAACCCTGCAGCCCTCAAGGCCAATCTTAAGGATCTCCCTCCCGGCGGTATGCTCGTAGTCAATACGGATTCCTTTAAGAAGATGAATCTCGCCAAGGCTGGTTATGAAACGAATCCGCTCGATGACGAGGAAATCAATAATAAATATCATCTTGTCAAAATAGACCTATCGACACTGACGAAGGAATCCCTCTCCAAGAGTCCCCTCAAGCCCTCGGAGAAGGTGCGTTGCAAGAATTTCTTTGCCCTTGGTTTTATGTACTATGTCTATGGTCGTCCGCTCGAACCGACCTTGAAGTTTTTCCAAGAAAAATGGGGGGAACGTCTGCCCGATATAGCAGAAGCTAATGCTGTGGCTCTTAAGGCTGGTTACAATTTGGGGGACACTATGGAGACGGCCCGTAACCGCTATCAAATTGCCAAGGCCGCAGTGGATCCTGGAGTTTACCGTAAGATTTCCGGAAGCGAGGCCTTGGTTTATGGATTGGTTGTCGCTGCCAAGCAAGCCAATCGAGAACTGCTTTATGCCGGCTATCCCATTACACCTGCTTCTCCTGTACTCGAAGGTCTTTCGGCACTTAAACGCTTTGGCGTAAAGACGGTGCAGGCTGAGGATGAAATATCTGCAATGGGTATTGCCCTAGGGGCCAGTTTCACAGGTAACTTGAGCGTTTGCGCCACTAGTGGCCCTGGAATGTGCTTAAAAAGCGAGTTTATCGGTTTGGCCTCCATTACCGAGCTTCCCATGATTATTTGTAATGTTCAGCGAGGTGGTCCAAGCACCGGGCTTCCCACCAAGACCGAGCAAAGTGATTTGCTTCAAAGCATGTTCGCCCGCAACGGCGATAGCCCCATCCCCATTGTTGCAGCCCATTCTCCTTCTGACTGCTTTGACTGTGCATTGGAGGCAGCTCGAATTGCTCTTACCCATATGACCCCGGTCATATTGTTGAGCGACCTGTACCTAGCCAACGGCGCGGAGCCTTGGCTTGTGCCCAACATGGCTGACCTCTCGACGATCGAGGCGGGTTTCGCCAATCCTGATGAGGAATATATTGTCTATAAGCGAAACCCAGATACCCTTGCTCGTGAACAGGCCATTCCCGGCCAGCCTGGATTGGAGCACCGAGTCGGCGGTTTGGAGAAAAATGAGTCGGGGGGCGTGAGCTATGATCCTGACAACCACGAGGAAATGACTCGACTGCGGGCCGACAAAGTAGCCGCCATTGCCAAGAACCTGCTGCCATTAGAGGTGAATGGTGATCCTGAGGGCGATCTTCTCGTGCTTGGTTGGGGTGGTACCTACGGTGCTATTTCCTCTGCGGTTCGTAACCTGCAGGCCGAGGGTTTTTCGGTTAGCAGCCTGCACCTTCGCCACCTCAGCCCTTTCCCAAACGACTTGGGCGATGTGCTTGAACGCTTCAAGAAAGTGCTTGTGCCCGAGCTGAACATGGGTCAACTCAGCCTACTCCTGAGGGCAAAATATCTTATCGATGCTGTTTCCTACACCAAGGTACAGGGGCAGCCTTTTAAAGTTGCCGAATTAAGTAAAAAGATTCTCGAACAGTTACAGCCAACCTAAACTGAAAAATGACATCATGAGTACGGCCCTAGTAGATGGGGAAAACACGCTTACAAAGAAGGACTTCGCTACAACCAACGATGTGCGGTGGTGTCCAGGATGTGGCGATTACGCCATTTTAAACGCCATCCAACGTACTTTTCCAGAACTTGGAGTGCCAAAGGAGAAGTTTGTCGTGGTGAGCGGAATTGGATGCTCCAGTCGATTTCCGTACTACATGAATACGTACGGATTCCACACTATTCACGGACGCGCACCCACCGTCGCAACAGGCGTCAAGGTCGCCAATCCTGAGCTTTCCGTTTGGCTTGTGACTGGTGATGGTGACGGCCTCTCCATTGGTGGAAACCACCTCCTTCATCTTCTTCGCCGTAATCCCGATATTAATGTTCTACTTTTCAATAATCGCATTTACGGTCTAACCAAGGGGCAGTACAGTCCCACTTCTGAGGTTGGGAAGAAGACTAAGAGCACTCCCATTGGTTCGGTGGATTACCCTATCAACCCGCTTTTATTTGCACTAGGTAGCGAGGCTACCTTCGTCTCCCGTACCAGTGACACGGACATGAAGCACATGGTCGAGACTTTCCGTGCTGCCCATGCCCACAAAGGTACATCCTTCATTGAAATATTGCAGAACTGCGTGATTTATAACAACAAAACTTGGGAACCTGTTATCGGGCGTGAAAATCGGGACGAGCAAAGTCTAGTCCTTGAAGAGGGCAAGCCCCTTGTTTTCGGTTTAGAGAGGAACAAGGGTATACGCCTCAATGGTTTTGATCCCCAAGTCGTTGTCCTTGATGAAGACAATGTGAGCGAGGAAGACCTCCTCGTTCACAACCCAAAGACCACGAATCCGGCTTATGCTTCCCTACTTGCCCAAATGGCGTATCCTGCTTTCCCCACTCCTCTGGGTATTTTTCGGCAATTGGAAGGTAGGGAAACCTATGAGGACGCAGTGACTGACCAAATCGTTGCGGCCCGAGCCAAAGACGTGGGCGACTTGCAAGCTCTTCTTACGGGCAACGACTCTTGGGTGGTGGAGTGAGTGGTTTTTCTGCCCGATTTCTTTACGTTCGTTTCGTTACACATTGACCACTGCAGCCTTTTTCGGCAAGAGTGGTCATATTATGGACTTCATTGACGATCCTCAATTTGGGCATACCAAGATGCGTCTTCCCGTCATTTTGGTTCCTGTTCTCATGTTCGCTGTTCTTCTGTTGGGTATTTGGGCGTCGAAGCTTTATGTTGCCGCAGTAGAGGAAAATCCTCCAGCCGCTCATTGAATTCTTCTTTAATGAGTGAAGAACCCGTAATCGCATCCAAGTTCCCAGCTGTCTTGCAGTTGGATCCGGGGGAGTACTGGTGGTGTTCCTGCGGGCGTTCTGCTGAGCAACCTTTTTGTGATGGTTCGCACAAGGGTACAGGCTTTACGCCGGAACGTGTTGAAATTAAGGAAGCCCGAAACATCGCCCTCTGCAACTGCAAGCATTCTTCTCAAGGAGCTATGTGCGATGGCTCCCATTCGAGTCTCTGACAAGCTTTTCAGGCAAAAGGGGTTTTCGAGTCGGTTTTTTCCGCAATTCTCGTGACCCCGATCATCACCCTCCTTACTGACTTTGGGCTAACCGATCCCTATGTTGGGCAAATGAAGGGAGTGTTGCTGACTCATTGTCCTTCCGTGCGTATCGTGGATTTGTCCCATGGCATTCCTGTGCATGACATTGGTGTTGGGGCTTTTTACCTAAAAAAGTCATGGTGTTTTTTCCCCGAAGGCACGATTCACCTTGCCGTAGTCGATCCTGATGTAGGTATGGAAAGGGACTTGGGTGTTCTATGTTGCTCGGGGCATTTCTTTCTAGGTCCTGACAATGGTTTACTTTCTTCATTATGTGAAGAATGCGAGGTTTATCGTCTCAGGTGTGATGATGTAATTGCAGCCCCCTCAAGCAATACGTTCCACGGACGGGACTTCCTTGCACCAATTGCCGGGAGCATGGCTAATGGCAAATCCCCTGAGGATTTAGGAGAGAAAATCTCGGTAGGGGATTTGGTGTCCTGCCCTCTTCCCGAGTCCATAAATGTGGTTAATGGCGAGATCGTGGGCGAAGTTTTATTTTCAGACG
>CAZWTI010000360.1:0-5148 GCA_964637065.1 uncultured Puniceicoccaceae bacterium | reverse complement strand
CGAATGGAATGGCTCGAGCTTTCTACGATTCCCTTCAGTCCCTCGTTCCAAGGTCGGTCAATCCCTCGCTATGTATTGTCGTTAGTGACGAGTCTGCCGGCTATCAGCCTGAGATGGAGTGGATTGCCGAAATTCTTAGGGTACAGGGGAAGCTAGCGGAAGTGGGTCATCCCGAGGATTTGCAAGTTCGTACCTCAGGGGTTTTTTGGAGACGATAGGCAAGACGTGGTTTACCGATTTTGGGAACTATTCGATTACGAACAAGTACCCATTATGAGGGAACTTGCCAAGGCCGTGGAAGCAGGAACCGTAGTCGTTACTCCGCCCATGCGTTCCTTTCAGGAGGAAAAACTGTCTCTAGGTCTTTTTTGGCATCATCTTCTCGAGGGTTTTTGGGCCGAAAATCTGTCTCGGGCCGACTGGAAGCTATTGAGACGAATCATACCCAAGACTTGGATTCTTGATCCTTCGAAATTACCACCGGGAGCCGTCTTGGATGGACCTGCAATTGCAGGCAGATCAATCAATTGTTGGCGAGATCTTGCATCCGCTTCCAAGAAGGAGCGCGAACTCGTGATCAAGGCGAGCGGTTTTCATGAAACTGCATGGGGAGCCCGCAGCGTTGTCATAGGCAGCGATGCTTCGAGCGAAGAATGGGGAACGGCACTCGACCATGCCCTGACAACCTTTCCCAATCCCGTTCAAGTCCTTCAGGAATTCCGAAAGCCCGTTCGTCTTGCCCACGATGTTTACGACGACGCGGGCGAAATCAGTTCCATGAAGGGTCGTCTCCGGCTCAGCCCGTATTATTTCGTCAAGGAAGGTCAGGCTCAGCTGTCCGGAGCCTTGGCTACCTTTTGCCCCGCCGACAAGAAGATCATTCACGGCATGAAGGACGGCGTCCTGCTGCCTTGCGTGATCTAGGGTGGATTACTTCCTTTGGTCCTTCTTCCGGTCTTTTTTCTTCCTGGGCTTCGGTTGAGATTTGGTGTGGGCTCCGAGTTCCTTTAGGGTAGTGTCGACGAGGCGTCCGACGTAGCCCCTGAATCGTCCGTCGACCTCGGTCGGGGTGCGGGGCATGGACTGGATCAGTGGGATGAGCGACTTCGACTTGTGGTCCAGATGGTCGATGGCGTTCATCGCGAGCATGGATGGGAAGCAGCCGTTCTTGATTGGGTCGACCGCCTTGCCGAGGGTCTCGACTGCCTTGGCGACGTCTTCCTTGGAACCGTATTTGCCGAGGGCCTCGGCGGCGATGACACGAACGTAGGGCGACTTGTCGTTCAAGGCTTCCAGTAGTTCGGCATGTCCTTTCTTTACTCCGGCCTTTTCCTGCATCAGCAAGCCGAGGGCGCCCCAGTAGCGGACCGCGGAATCGTCGTCTCCGAGCAATTTGGTGATGGCGAGAAGATCCTTGCTGCGCATGGAGGATGCCAAGTCGGCGGCGGCATGAATTTTTTCGAAGGGGTACTTCTTTTCGTCGTGTCCCATCTCGTAAGGTGTAGAGACTTTGGAGCGTTCATGGATTTAGCCCTCGGGAAGAAAC
The DNA here is from genome assembly GCA_964637065.1 of uncultured Puniceicoccaceae bacterium. Classification (GTDB taxonomy): domain Bacteria; phylum Verrucomicrobiota; class Verrucomicrobiia; order Opitutales; family Seribacteraceae. The sequence goes on along the minus strand of CAZWTI010000360.1, from coordinate 3,602 downwards.
CCGACGTCGCGGATGTCGGTCACGTGTTCCCGATGGGCCTTTCGCATTTGGTCGAGGATTTTCCTGTGCTCCTTGGAGCCAACCAGATTGTTCACCTCGTCGGGGTCGGTCTTGAGGTCATACAATTCCTCGGCAGGCTTGGTCTTCCAGAAATGGCTTTGGGCCTCGTTCAATTTGCCATCGTCGTAGAGTCGTTTCCAAACTTGCGTGGTGGTGGTGATGAACATGTAGTTCACGTGTTGGCCGTACAATTTGTGCGGCATGTAGTTCCGAATGTACATGTAGCGTTTGCCGACCACGCTGCGCACCATGTCATAACGTTCGTCCATGCGGCCGCGGAAGCCGTAGCCGTACTCTTGAGCGGGTCCCTCGTGCTTGCCCATGAAGGCATGTCCCTGCATGTGGGTGGGCGGTTTCTTGCCCGCTATGCTGAGGAGGGTGGGGGCGAGGTCGATGAACCCGACCCGGCGGTCGCTGCTTCCGCCCGCCTTGTAGTCGGAAGCGGCGAGGTGCGTCCACTTCTCGGGATCGTGTTCGATGAGCGGCACGTTGAGGCCCGAGAAGAACGGCCAGCGCTTGCTGCGGGGCATCCCCGAGCCATGGTCGCCGTAATAGAAAATGATGGTGTCTTCGGCAACTCCGGCAGCTTCCAATTCCTTGAGCTTGACTGCAACCTGTCCGTCCATCTCGGTCAACTTGTCGTGGTACTGGGCCCAGTCCTTGCGAACCTCTGGATGGTCGGGGTGGTAGGCCGGTACACGCACCTTGGCCGGATCATGGACCTGCGTGTGGGGGCGCCTGCGGATTTGGCTTTCGTGGCACACGGTGAAGTTGAATATGGCGAAGAAGGGTTTTTTCTTGTCGGGACGGTTCTTCCAGTGGGCTTGGCGTCCACCCGCGTTCCACACTTCGCCTTCCTTCCGCAGATTGTAGTCTTCCTTGGAGCTGTTTGTGCAGTAGTACCCGAGTTCCCGCAGGTAGACAGGATACATTTTGTAGCCGGCGGGCAGGCTCGTCATGCTCCGCATGTGCTCGGCACCCGTGGAGGGTGGGTACATGCCCGATATGATGGTAGTGCGGGCGGGAGCGCATACGGGAGCGTTGGAGATCGCCCGGGTATAGATCATGCCCTTGGCTGCGAGGGCGTCTAGGTTGGGCGTGGTGGCGTCCTTGTCACCGTAACATCCCAAGTGGGGTCCATTGTCTTCGCTGGTCAGCCAAAGGACGTTGGGTAGGTCGGCGGCTTGGGCGGCCGCGACCGAGGTGAACAGGATGGCGAGCAGTCGGATGACGTTCTTCATTTTTGGTAGTTATTTAAAATCAACACACGGTTGTTCCAGCTGTCGCAAACCCAGAGGGAGCCGTCGGGAGCGATGGCCACGCCGTGGGGTCGGTTCAGCTTGGTTTTGGGTTCGCCGTCGCCGCCGAGAATGGTGGACACGGTCTTGGTCTTCGGATCGTACAGACGAATCAGATGATTGTTGTCGTCGGCGATGATGACGTTGCCTTGGCCGTCCATGCAAAGGTGCTTGGGGCCGGAGAAGGTCGCTTTCCTAGCGGGGCCGTCCCTGGTGCCCTTTTTGCCGGTGCCGGCCAAGGTGAAGATGCGTCCGTCGGGTTGCACGATCCTGAGGGAGTTGCCACCTCGTTCCAGGACGTAGATGTTGCCTTTGGCATCCATGACGGAGGCCCGTGGATCAGTCAGCGGTTGCTCGGTGGCTTTTTCGCCGGCCTTTGGTTTTCCTTTCTTCCCGTTCCCGGCGAGCGTCTTTATGATGCCGGTCTTGAGGTCGATGCCGCGTATGCGCTTGTTGTGGATGTCAGCGATCAGGAGGGTTCTTTCGTCGAGAGAAAGACTTATGGATATGGGATCCGCCAACTGTGCCTTCACGGCGGGACCTCCGTCCCCCGAAAACCCTTTTTTGCCGGGAATGCCCGCAATGGTGGAGACAAGGTTTGTCTTGCCGTCGATCTTACGGATCAAGTTGTTGCGTGTGTCCGACACATAGAGGTCACCATTCTTTGCCCTGACGACATTGTGTATCCCATTATAAACTGCTTTTGAGGCATCCATGCCATCTCCGGCAAAGCCTTTCTCGCCGTTGCCGGAAAACAGAACCAGTTTGCCTTCGGTCTTGAACAGGTGAATGCGTCCTCCCATGTATTCCGCAACGTAGGCGTTGCCCTTTTCGTCGAAGGCGACACCAAAGGGGTTCTTGACTTGAGAGGAATCCAAGACGACCTCCAACGTGGATTTGGCAGGCAGGGTATCGGAGCACAGAAAGCAAAAGCTCAAAGTGAAGGCGAAGAAGAAAGGATGTGTCATTAGGCGAATCTTCTGTCGTTGCATCGTCAAGACGCAAAGGGATCGGCGAATTCCTGTAACTCTACGCGAACAAGTCCAGCACTGGCTTGCCCTTGCCGTCCTTGGTTATGTAGAACGGACGTCGTTCAATCTCGTAGTTGTGATCTGCGGGTATGCCGAGCGCATGGTGGATGGTGGCGTGCAGGTCCGGGATGGTGACGGGATTTTTGATTGAGAGAAGGGGGCGTTCCTCCGCAGTTTCGCCATAGAGAAACCCTTTTTTTACACCCCCGCCGAACATCAGGACCGAACCGGATCCTGTGAAGTGACGGTGTTGACCATAGTGCTTCATGACCTTCAGGACGTCCGTTCGGGCGCGGGATTGATCTCGGGCGGAACTGCCGGGAACTCCCTCCACGATCATGTCGCGACTGAACTCGCTGGCCAAGACCACCAGGGTGTTGTCGAGCAGATCCCGGTCTTCCAAGTCGAGGATAAGCTGAGCGATGGGGCGATCAATCTCCTGCTTCATCTTCCGGACGGTCGTATGTCCGTTTTCGTGCGTGTCCCACTTCTTGAAAGGGTAGTATCCCGTCGTGACCTCGATGAAGCGAGAACCAGCCTCGACCAAGCGGCGCGCCAAGAGGCATCCTCGACCGAACTGTCCCGTATCGTACTTGGCGAAGCTATCCTTAGGCTCTTTGGTCAAGTCGAAGGCGGCTGCAGCCTTTTTGTCCCCAAGGATAAGGTGGGCGTTCTCCATCGAACGAAGTAAGGAATCTCGCTGATAGGCGGAGCCGTGGCGAGCGACAGGTGACGACTCTGCGAGCCTCTTGAAAGCCTTGTACCTGTTGGAGAATCGAGTGACGTCCATTCCCGGGGGAGGTTGCACGGCCTTGGACGCTAGGTCGGGATTGGGGATCATGAAGGGTCCGTGTTCAGTCCCGAGAAAACCTGCGGTGTGAAAGGCCTTCAGCGCTTCGGTTTCGCCACCTGCGTTCATGACTTGCCCTACGTCGATGAAGGGCGGGACGGCCGGGTTCTTCGGCCCGAGGGTCTTGGCTATCCACGAACCGATGTGGGGCGCGGCAACCGTGATCGGGGGCTCGTAACCCGTATGCCAGTGGTATTGGTGACGACTGTGCAGGATGTGTCCGAGATCGGCGACCTTGTGGGTCCGGATCAGTGTCCCTCGATCCATTACCTTGGCGATGTTTTCCAATCCTTCCGTAATCTTTATTTCAGGTACGACGGTGTCTATGGCGGGAAAGGTGCTGAGGATTTTTTCCAACGGCAC
>CAZWTI010000359.1:0-3218 GCA_964637065.1 uncultured Puniceicoccaceae bacterium | reverse complement strand
CGGCTATTCGTTTGTGGTCCAATGAAATTTGTTCGGGAACCGTATTGAGGACGGTCAGTTTCCCCGCGACGTAAGCGAACTCATAGTTGGCGGCGCTCCCCCCGGAAGCCGTGATCAAATGATCTCCCGGAGGTGTGAAGGGGGAAACGTCGGTGGCGACTTGCGGGTTTTCGTCTAGGACGGATGCGTTATCGTCATTCACAAAACCCTCCAAGTGGTAGCCCAGTTCGGGAACAACCGCCCCGTAGACTTTTGAGGCATCGTTGGCTACCACTTTCAGCACTGCTCGTAATACGGTGACGGTGGCGTTGTGGTCGGGCGTGGAATCGTAGTTGGAGTCTCCGGGTTGCCGCGCGATGATTGTCGCCTGTCCCGCGCCCTTGACCACCAGCGAGTTCCCGTTGACTTCGAGCACGTTGGGGTCAGAGCTGGCGAACTGCACGCCCAATCCAGATGTGGCGTTCGCCTCCAACGTTATTGGATCGTCCCCGTAGGTGGCGTTGGCGTCCAATGCGAATCCTTCGATGCTTTGGGAGTCGGCATTGACCGTTAGCTCGGCTCCGAAGTACTTGATGAGATAATCGTCGTCGGCTCCGCCGGAAACTGTGATTCCATATTTCCCTTTTGGACTGTTTGCGGTAGCGTTGGTCTCGACCTTCGGGAGTTCGTTCAGAACGGATGCATTATCGTCATTCACGAAACCCTCCAAGTCGTAGCTCGGTTCGGGGACAGATGCCCCGTATACTTTGGAGGCATCGTTCGCAACCGCTCTCAGCACTGCGCGCAATACGGTGACGGAGGCGTTGCGGTCGGGCGCGGAGTCGTAGTTGGAGTTCCCGGATTGTCGCGCGGTGATTGTCGCCTGTCCCGCCCCCTTGAACACCAGCGAGCTCCCGTTGACTTCAAGCACGTCGGGATTCGAGCTGGCGAACAGCACGCTCAATCCGGAGGTGGAGTTCGCTTCAAGCGGAATTGGATCTTCCCCGTAGGTGGCGTTGGCGTCCAATGCGAATCCCTCGATGCTTTGGAAGCCGGCATTGACCGTTAGTTCGGCTCCGAAGTATTTGAGGAGATAATCGTCGGCGGCTCCGCCGGAAACGGCGATGGCATAGGTTCCCGTTGGACTGGTCGCGGTGGCATTGGTCTCGATCAGCGGAAGTTCGTCCAGCACCGAGGCATTCTGATCGTTGACAAAGCCCGCGTATTGGTAAGTGAGTTCCGGCAATGGTTCCGAGTAGGCCTTGGAGGCGTCGTTGGCGATCACCTTCAGTTCGGCCTTCCCCACGCGAACCGTCACGGTGGCCTCGTCCTCGGGCAGGGGCAGATAGTTTTCCGATTCCTCCTGAGTAGCGGTCACCAAGGCCACTCCCGCTCCGCGTACGATCAACCGTGTCCCGTTGATCTCGATTACCTCGGAGTTCGAACTTTCGTAGGTCAACAGCAGTCCGCTGCTTGTGTTTGCGTCCATCTCGATCGCATCGTCTCCGTAGGTTGCGTTCAGTTCCTGTACGAAGTCGACCTGTGATGGGGCTTCCGTAATCGTCAGTCCCGCAGGTTGATAATCGAACCGGTAGTTGTCGGCGGAGCCTCCGAAGACCGTGATCGAATAGTTTCCGACGCCGCTCGATTGAATCGCGTTGGTCTGGACGTTCGGCGCCGCTTCCAAATAGGAGGCGTTCTCGTCGTACACGAATCCTTCCATGTCATAACCTAGAGCGGGCAAGGGTTCCCAGATCACTTTTGATGCGTCGCGGGCAAGGACCTTCACGGTTGCGGGGTGGATGATGACGGTGGCGTTGAGTTCAGGTGCGGAGTCGTAGTTGGCATTGCCCGGTTGCTGCGCGGAAATCATTGCTTGTCCGGCGCCTCGAATGACCAGCTTGCTCCCGTTGACCTCCAGAACGTTGGGATTGGAGCTGACGAACTGAACGTTCAGGTTCGAGGTGGCGTTTGCTTCCAGTCCGATGGGTTCGTCTCCGTAGGTGGCGTTGACATCGAGCTCGAAGTTGAAGATGTGTTGAGCCTGAATCCCCAACCTGAGGACGGCGGAAATGTACTGGAAGCTGTAGTTGGCCGCGCTTCCGCCCGAGACCGAGATCGGGTAAACTCCCAACGGACTGGTCGAGGTGGCGTTGGTCTCGATCGAAGGTTCCTGCTGGAGCGCCGATGCGTTCTCATCATGCACGAAGCCTTGCAGCGTATAAGTCAGTTCCGGCACCGTGTCGCCGAAGTTCATGAAGGCGTCGGAGGGGACGACCTTCAGGATGGCGGGCAGCACGGTTACGGTGGAGCTTACCTGCGGGGCCGCATCGTAATCGACGTTGCCCGGTTGGGACGCCGTCACCGTTGCTTGTCCGGCGCCTCTCACCAGAAGCGCGCTCCCGTTGAAGTCGACCACTGAGGAATCGGAAGTGGAATACTCCACGGGCAGGTTCGAGGAGGAACTCGCATGCATGCCGATCGGATTTGAGCCGTAGGTCAAAGCGACGTCATCGATGAAGTCGTCGATCACCTGGGCGCGCAAATCCACCGTCAATGCCAAGTTCGACTCGGGGGCTGGATTATGGACGCCTCCCGATTCGGGATTTCCGGCTTGGCTCGCCGTGATCTGAATGGTTCCTTCGGCCTTGACCAGGAGACGATTGAAGTCGCCCATTCCCGAAGAGTATATCTTGCCTGCCTCGAGAGCGCTCAGTTCGGCCGTGTAGATGCGGACGTCCTCCAGTAGGCCCGAGAAGAATTTCGTGCCGTCCGTCCCCAGCAGCAGGTCGTTTGCGGCGCCGGTGGCGAGGGTTGCCGTCCCTTCGTTTTGGCCGACCGATAGTCCGTTCAGGTAAAGTTTTACGCCGTCGCTCGATCCGCCTGCCGGCACGGTCGCGAGCAGGTGGTGCCAATTCCCGTCGGCCAATCCCGACCCGCCCGAGCAGGAGGCCCCGCCGAAGTCAGCTACGGCTCCTCCTTCTTCGTTGAGCGAGACAACGAACAGGCTTCCCTGTCCTTCCGTTCCGTAGCTGAGGATGGGTTTGCCCGCGACTTCCGTCTTGAACCAGAGGGAAATCGAGCGCGCAGCAGACCCCGTCACTCCCTTGTAGCCGAAGGTTCGGGCGTGATCGTTGCTCCCGTTTAGGAATAGGGCGTTTCCAAACTTTCCCGGGACCCATGAGGCGGAACCGCTCGCTCCCAGCAGGAGGCCGTCATGGACGTCGGCTCCCGTTCCC
>CAZWTI010000358.1:0-5939 GCA_964637065.1 uncultured Puniceicoccaceae bacterium | reverse complement strand
CTTCCATAAACGTGACCTCGCCTTAGACCTCCCCCGGCAAGCAGACAAGTGAAGACGTCCTTCTGGTGGTTTCTGCCATGATGGTCGGGGCGGCGCTCATAGGGAGTGCGCCCGAATTCCGTCGCGATGACCACGAGGGTGTCGTCGAGCATACCCTGCCCCTTGAGATCTCTGATCAGACCGGCGATGGGTTGATCGACCTGTTTCGTCAGCCCGGTCAACTTGCCGACGTCCTCGTGATTGTCCCAGTTCTTTTCAAGATCCGAACCCTGATGGAAGAGCTCTACCACTCGGACTCCTCTCTGCGACAACCTGCGAGCGACCAGACATTGCCAAGCAAAAGAATCATCATCCTGTTCCGCCAGACCATAGAGACTTCTGGTGGCCCTTGTCTCGGAAGAAACGTCCATGACCTCGGGCGACAGATCCATCATGCCCCGAGCGACATCGAAACTCCCCATTCGGGCCAAGAGGTTCGAGTCATGGTTCTTGCGACCAGCATGCATCTCGTTGAAGTCTCGAAGCATCCTTTGCTCAAGTTCCCTCAGTCGTGCCGAACGAACGGGAGAACTAAGGTTCGGGATTGGCTCGGGGCCGGGAATGAGGCGAACGCCTTGGTGATGAGCAGGAAGAAAACTGGAATCCCAGTTTTGCGTGCCGGCGTAGGGCATGTCCTTGGCCAGAAGTACGTATGGGGGCAGGTTGCGGTTAAAAGTGCCCAAACCGTAGCTCAGCCAGCAGCCGATGCTGGGCAAGGGCACGCTGGTCGAACCGGTATGCATGGCAAGGGTCGCCTCGAAGTGACCGAGGTGATCGGCATGCATGGAGTTGATGACGCAAAGATCGTCGGCTACCTCCCCGAGGTGGGGGAACAGCTCGCTCATGGCAATCCCGGAAGCCCCGTGTCGTCGAAATTCATACCGCGAAGGAATTAGGTACTGCTTCCCCAACACGGCGTTTATCCCCGTGACGATCTTGCCCTTGTCCCGCTTGAGAGCGGGCTTGTAGTCGAATGTGTCGACGTGCGACATGCCCCCAGTGAGGAAGATGAAGATCAGTCGCTCGGCTCGCGCGGCGAAGTTCGCCCGACGCGGAGCAAGGATACGCCCGCCCCCATCCTCCGCGGCCGAGAGGCACTTGGCATGGAACCCCAATGCCCCGCCCAAGAAACCACGAGTGGCATCGGACATGAAGCCGCGCCGCCCCATTGCTCCGAACCTTTTATGGTTACGCTTTTCCATCTGGACTAAGGGTTCGGGTTTCATCTTGAAAATGGCTGCTGCTGTTCAGTCAACATACAGGAACTCGTTGGCGCAAAACAAAATGCGACCGTAACTGGTCCATGCCTTCTTGGGAATGGCCTCGCTCGAATGGCCGGATTCCCGAACGGCTTCCGAAAAACTCCTCAAGTAGGCCAAGGCCTTTCCCTTCTCCCTGTCGTCAGGCAAACGCCCCCAAGTTAAAAGGTGTGCAAAGTCAATTCGCCGCGAGTCCTCCCGAGCACGCGCCATCACACGATCGGCGAACTCACCCGCGCGTATTCTAACGAAGTCGCTGTTCATCATGTAGAGAGCCTGTTGGGGAATCGTGCTGGTCCGACGGGTGGCGGTGGAAACGTTTGTATCAGGTCCGTCGAAGAGGGACAGGAAAGGATGCCGCTTGAACCGCTGGGTCATGAGATAAACACTACGATGATTCGAGGGATAGACGGCCTGAAAGGGATTGTGCTGGGAAAACTTGTAGTCCTTTCTTTTGGGGAAGGGATGAGATTTCGAGCGAGCGAGGTTGAGTTGGCCACTGGCATGAAGCATGGAATCGCGAATGGTCTCCGCGTCCAGCCTTCTTCGGTCGAATCGCCAATAGAGACGATTCCCCGGATCGATCTCCTCGTTGCGCAAAAGGGAATCGGAGGAGAGACGATAGGTGTTGGAAAGCAGAATCTTGCGATGGAGCCGCTTGATCGACCATCCTCCCTCGACAAAGTCAACGGCCAGCCAATCGAGCAACTCCGGATGCGTGGGAGCAGCTCCGCGAATGCCGAAGTTCGAAGGAGTGGCGACCAGCGGCTTGCCGAAATGCCATTGCCAAATGCGGTTCACCATGACTCGGGCCGTAAGTGGATGATCCGGGCGGGTGAGCCAATCGGCCAACTGCAGTCTTCCGCTTGAACCCGTGGGGATTTCAGGTGGATTTTTCACGCTAATGAAACTGGGAAAACCACGCCTTACGTAGGGGCCCCACTTGGTAGGGTCGCCCGACTTCTGGATACGGGCGTCGCCGACCGTTCCATCCTCCAATGAATAGGCCCTGACCAAACCAAGCTCGGTTTCCATCTCGTGAATGCGCAACTCAAGGCCGGCAACCTCATTGAGAGAGTAGGCACGGGCGGCGAGAAGATCTATTCGCCTAAGGCGATCCCTCAATTCGGAAGCGTCGTCGCCCCGGCCCTCCAGAGAGTTGATTTCCTCAAGGAGCTTGGTCGCCTTGGCCTTCCACTCGAAGTACTTCCTGGCCGCTTCGCCGGTCTTGAGGGTTTCTTCAATTTTTCGTCGCATCTTCACGAAATCCTGCGCATGCGGCTTGAGCAAGCGCTCGACCTCCTCGGGAGGAGAAGCCGGCACCAGACGCTGCTGACGGGGAGAAAGCTCCGCTCCCGGGAACGGGTAGGCGGTACTGGAGAAAATCCCGTAAAGACCGTAATAGTCGTTCATGGAAACGGGATCGTACTTGTGGGCGTGGCATCGGGCGCACTTCAGGGTGATGCCCATGAGGCTTCGTCCGATTACGTCCAGGGTATCCTCGATCACTAGCTCGGGAGCCTCGTCCATGTAAGTGCCGAACCTCCGGGAAAGACCCACGAAACCGGTGGCGATCACTCGCTCCGAATAAAGCTTGGGTGAACCCTTGCCGGCCACGATGTCGCCGGCCAACTGCTCGAGCAGGAACTCGTCGTAAGGCTTGTCCTTGTTGAAGGAATCAATGACGTAATCGCGATAAAGCCTTGCTTCGGGAATGGGGAAATCCGAATTGTCGCCAGCGGTGTCGGCATATCTGGCGACGTCCAGCCAGTGCCGTCCCCAACGTTCTCCGTAACGCGGGGATTCAAGGAGTCGATCGACCAGCTCAACATATGCCGTGGGCGAGTCATTCTCAAGAAAGGCAAAAATCTCCTCAGGGCTTGGAGGCAGGCCGACAAGGTCGAAATAAAGCCGACGAAACAAGTCCCTTGGCGAAGCTTCTTCGACCGGCAATAGGTTTTTCTTCCGCATGCTTGAAACTATGAAACGATCGATCGCCGAGCCGGCGTCAGCCCAACCGGAAGGATCGGCGGGAAGCCTCGACTTTCGGGGCGGCGTGAAAGCCCAGTGGTCTTCCTTTTCAATGATTGCCGACGAACCACTCGGCCAAACGGACCCATTCCTAATCCAGAGAACCAAGTTATCCATTTCATGTTTGGCGAGCGGAACCTTGGGAGGCATCTTCAAGTCCTCGTCCATTCGCCGAACGGCATGAATGAGAAGACTCTCTTCGGGCTTGCCCGGACTGATGGCGGGACCACTCTTGCCTCCTTGAATCAAGGCGGAGAGTGAATCCACGCGCAGGCCGTTCTTCTGCTTTTCGGGACCATGACACTCGACGCAACGCCCCAGAAGGATGGGCCTGATATTCGCCTCGAAGAAGGCTTCTTCGGACGTTTGCTCCACCGACAAGAGATCGATGGAATGAAAAAAGGAAACGTAGACGACCCATGCGAAGAGAGAACGGATGGATGGACTCTGCGCGTAAATTTTCATTTCCTTAAAAAACGAAGGGCAAACGATAGTTTCGTCTTCAAACTTTGCCGATTGTCCAAGGAATCTGCAAAGAGGCAATTCATTCTTCTCCTTTGGACTTAGAGCGGAGGTCGAGCTTTCTTCAACCGGTCAGTGTGTTGAGATAACTCCGCATCCACTCGACGGAGACCCAGGCGGACAGGAACGCCAACAAAATCGACATCACGAAGACGATCGCCAACTCCGCCGCCTGCAGGGCCAGGACGAAACGACGACTGCAACCGAGAAGAAACATCGTTTCCATCTCGTGAGACCGAAGGCGGCGAGACAGGAACACAATCATGGTCAGGAGCAGTAGGGTGATCACTGCGATGAGAACGTGATTGGCGTCGAGAAACCGTCGTATCCGAACCACCATACCCATCATTTCAGCCACCACTATCGGGGGCTTCAGTGCCTGCAAGGTCTCATGGTCGCCATAACGTCCCAACAGAAGCGCGGTCGCCTTTTCATCGTGCGGGAACAATGAGATCGCAGTAAGAGGAAATTCAGCGGAATCACCGTGTGAATGAAATGAACCGACGTTCTCGGGAGTGATTTCCAAATGTTTCTTGAGTAGTTTCGAACCTGCGGGAGTCTCGTCGTTATCGTCGTGACCATGCCAAATCCCTGCGATGATCCATGAGGTTTTCAAGGATACGAAAACTGCTTCGTCATCTGCCGTTCCTTTGGGAGCGAACACACCCTTGACGTTAAGTTGCAGGGGATAGTCGCCCGCTAGGTCGAACAGGTTGTCGCGATCGGTCTTTAGTTTGTCGCCCGGACTGAGGTTCAGCTTCGCGGCGGCTTCGACTCCGAGGACACAGTCACCCGGCAGCGAAAGCCCTACTCCGCTTGCGATACGCAGTTTCCGCAGCCTAAAGTAATTAGGCATCGTGCCCACGACAGGTTGGCCGCCTGCGGTATATCGGACGTGAAGCGGTATGACAGTAGCAAGTCCGGTTTCCTTGAGGGCGGCATATTCCCGATTGGGCACGTCGTCGCCGACGCGACTGCGGAAATAAAGACCGTGAAGAGCGAGGTCGAGGCGACTTCCCTTGGAACCGACCAACATGGGAGTCGCCGCGGCGCGAGCCCCGACGGCCTTGTCGAACACAGTGATCAGCCAATGGGTGGCGATGGGGAGATACAGCGACAAAGTCACTGTGGCGATCAAGACGCCTGCCTGAAGCGGACGTTTGCGGAGGTATTGCCAAGCCAGCTGAAAACTAGCCACCGGCGACCTCCGCATCATGAAATTGCACAAAGTCCACCACCCGATCAAATCGATCAAGCAGACCGTGATCGTGCGTAACCATAACGAGTGTAGACCCCATTTCCTTCACTTGGCCGAAGAGCAAATCGAGCATACGTTCCTTGTTGGCCGGATCGAGATTGCCCGTGGGTTCGTCGGCCAAGAGCATGCCGGGACAAACAAGAAGCGCCCGGACCATGGCGACGCGTTGCCTTTCGCCTTGTGAAAGTTCGTCTATCGCGGAATCCAGTTGGTCGACGATGTTCAATTGGCCCGCCAGCAGGAGGAGCCTTTCCTTAACCGACTCGTCCAATTTCAAAGAGGCATTCAAACGATAAGGGAGGAGTGCGTTTTCACGAACGTCCAGATAGTCGATCAGCCGAAAGTCCTGAAAGACAAAGCCGATTCTCGAGATGCGAAAGGCGCGACGCGCGGCATCCGCAAGCCCGCTGAGTTCGAAATCCCCGACCTCTACCAATCCAGAACGAGGAATCAGTATACCCGACAAGAGACGCAGCAATGTGGTCTTCCCTGAACCGCTGGGGCCAACGAACGCGACTCGTTCGCCGAAAGCTATGTCCAGCTTCGGAATGCAAAGGCGGAAACCCTCCTCGCCGTAGGTAAAGTCTGCTTCTCGAATCTTGGCTCGCATCAATCTTCGTCAAGCTTGCGCAAGGAAGTTTCGAATCGCACGCGTTTTTCGTCGATGACGTCGAATTCTGTTATTCTTCCGCGACCTTCCGACGTTAGGCTGATTGCCATGTGAGCCGAGTACTCGTTCTCCCGTGTGTGAACGTGCCCCCAGTGCTCCACCGTTCCCGTGACGGACCATGTGCAGTCTACGATGGCTTCATCGTCTCGATTGCCTTTCA
>CAZWTI010000357.1:0-3350 GCA_964637065.1 uncultured Puniceicoccaceae bacterium | reverse complement strand
TTGAACAAACCTTTCGTTCGCTGAAAATGAAGATGTCATGACCGGGAGTCAGGCTATCGCCGCCATGACCCGACGCCAATGGATACGGGGCGGCGGCGCGATGGCGGGAGCGATGATGTGGCCCGGCTTGCTGCGGGTTCGAGCGAAGCAGGACACCGATCCCCCCGCCAAGCAGGCAATCGTGATTTTCCTTCAAGGCGGGTTGTCGCATTACGAGAGTTTCGATCCCAAGCCAAACGCGCCGACGGCATACAGGAGCGATTTCGGAGACATCCGCACGAGTTTGCCGGGGGTGCATTTTACCGAACACCTCCCCCTGTTGGCAAAGCGCGCCCATAAGTTCAGCTTGGTTCGCAGCGCATACGTTGATTCGCCGAGCCACGAGACGGCCATTCACATGACTTTGACGGGGTGGACCCTCTCCGGAGCAAACACCACCACAAAGAATATAAACCACACGCACCCGGCAATGGGCGCGGTAATCGCCAAAAAGTGTGGGAGCCGAGTACCCGGAATGCCGGGTTACGTTACCGTTCCGCAGTCCGGGCAATTGGGCGTCCGTGTACACTACGGAACCTCGGGCCTCTTGGGTCCCGCCTACGCACCCATAAACTCCGGCATGCCCCCCGGCAATCCCGCCCAACCCTTTGCGGGCCCGCCTGACCTAGCCCTGAATGCAGCCACCGACGTGCGTCGAGTCGCCGATCGCCTAGCCTTACTTAACGGGGTGGACAAACTGGACGGAACAATGGACGGATTGGACTCCTACAGTCAAAGAGCAGTCGAGATGCTTGCAGGAGGGAAGGCGGGGGAACCGTTTAACCTTGGTCGCGAGCCCTTGAAGAACCGAGAGCGATACGGCAGGCATACGTGGGGCCAGCAGGCCCTGCTCGCTCGACGGTTGGCGGAGTCGGGGGTTCCGTTCACGTTGGTAAATTTCAACCTCAACCAAAAAACCGGTCAAGACTGGGACAATCACGTGGACATCTTCAAGACGATGAAGAATCGATTGCTGCCGCCCACCGACTTGGCCATCAGCTCCCTGATCGATGACCTTGATGAACGTGGTTTGTTGGACAGCACACTTGTCGCGGTCTATGGAGAATTCGGTCGCACGCCCAAAATCAACAACAAGGGTGGACGCGACCACTGGAACAACGTCTGCTCGGTTATGTTGGCGGGCGGCGGATTGAAAAAGGGCGTAGTAGTCGGTTCCAGCACGGAGGCTGGAGATGAACCAAAGGATCGCCCCACCCATTTCAACGACATTTTGGCGACCATTTACCGTCAGTTAGGCGTGCCGACAGACGAGGTTTTTCACGATGTACTCGGTCGCCCCTTTCCTGTTCTCGCCAAAGGCAACCCGATCGGCGAATTGATCTAGCCCAGTTAAGTCAGGCGCAATTTACACATACCAAGATGTCGGGGAAAGCATCTAGGCGCTCTTCCGCAATAGGTTGTCCGCAAGCCGAGCAAATTCCATAGAGACCGTCGCCTAGGCGCTTTAGAGCATCGTTGACTTGCGTTAATTGCATCTTCTTGCGTCGTCGTAACTCGAGTGCCATCTGCTGGTCCTGCATAGCATCCATGCGCGAAAGGCGACCTATGGAGGTATCGAGTTCCACAACACCAGAGGCATCTTTACTCGTCTCAAGAAATTCACATATTTCCTTGGCGAGTGATTCCAGTCGTTCTTGAAAAAAAACAATGCGATCGGATTCCATAGGAAGCGAATAAGTTTCGGAGAATAGAATTTCGAGAGAGCTCCAGTCAAGTTCTTGATAAAGGCAAAGGAAACATTCTGATGGTGAATTAATTTGGAATAACACAACTTGCCAAGGAGTGAAATAGTGGACAGCTTTGAACCCATGAAGAAATCGCTCAAGCTTTTCGTCATCCTTGGAATATACGTGACTTTTTTTGCAACCAGTCATGGAGTTAAGCCTTTCCCGAAAGATCCCGTTGAGCGGGCTAAGGCTCTTGAGCGATATAAGCAAGGTCTAGGACTTTACGCAAAAGGACAAAAACTGCATGGAGAGGGAAAGTACGAGGACGCCAACGCCACTTATGGTCAGGCAATGGAATTGTTTCAGGACGGACCCAAACCGGACATGGCGAACAGCTACAACAGGCTCGGCAACGTCTATCTAACCGACGATCCCTACGTAGCCTTATGGTATTATGCAAAAGCGTTGGCGATTCGACGCAGAGACCACGGTCGGGAACACGAAACCGTTGCATCCAGTTTCAACAACGTCGGCATGGTCTGCATGCAGATGGAGGAATATGATCGGGCCATCACTTACTTTGGTGCAGCGATGGGCATCTTTCGCCGCTTGAACCGAAAGCCGAACAACGGACAAGTTGCATCCGGTCACAGTCGCATCGGTTCAGCCTACTTGGCAAAAAAGGAATATGCAGAAGCAGTGAGTCACTACGAAAAGGGAGCGGACATGTTTCTGAATGTGTTTGGCAGGAAGCATCCTAACGTCGCTCGAGCCAAACGCGACCTTGGCTACGCCTTGATTGAGAAAGGTGAAAAGAAAAAAGGCATCGGGATCCTTCTCGAAGCCAAGGAAATCTTTATAGCTACGGAAGGGGCGAAACATATCGAAACACAAGAACTCGAAAAGAGCATCAGGAAACTAAGATAGTAAAGACTGCCGTCAAATCACTGAAATCCAACAATGGGTAACGGCAAAAGAAAAAGTGGCTGAAACCGCTAGTCGACCAAAGCCATTACCGCCCAACAAGTGGCGCTAATTGAAATAAACTGATCCTTTCCGTGGGGAAAACCGCTATCGAAAAGTTTCTGGATGGGCTTGCTGCGGGTCTTCACCTTCCAAGAACCATCCCTCTCCTGATTTTCAATGAGCCACTTGACGCCCAGTCTGTACTGTATTGTGTCGGCCTTTAGCAAACCGACCGCCCTAAGGGCAGCAAGAGCCTGTCCTGTGGCATAGGCGTCGCTCTTCATGTTCGGCAGTTGGGACCAACCATGGTCTTCGCGTTGCATTTCCAGCAAGGTTTGTGCCGCAGAGGCTTCAAGTTCGGTATCCTTCGTCCAATGCAACCCAAGCAACTTGAAAGTATGACCCTCGGTAGATTTCGGTTTGGCCTTGCGCAACCAAGCAACTGCTGAATTCAAGGATTCATTTCTATCCGCAACGTCCACGAACTCGACGAGGCACCTCATGGCAAGGGCAGTGGCGGTAAAGTGACTGTCCTCAAGCGGAGGTCGATGAGTTCGGATTCTCCAACACCCAGTCTTGTCCTGAGTCTTGAAAAGGTAACTGATGATTGCCCGCTGGGTTTCAACATCGGGTTGGCCTGCCTCCGAAAGACCTACA
>CAZWTI010000356.1:0-6077 GCA_964637065.1 uncultured Puniceicoccaceae bacterium | reverse complement strand
CTGAAGTTCTCGAGGATTCACGTAAAGGGGAACGATAAGGATGCGCGGGTCGTCCATGAAGGCGACTTCGTTAACGGCAATGGTTTCGGTAATTCCCTTTCCCGTAATTGTACCGGAAACTTCCAGCAATTTGCGGTGAGTGGGTTCGAGACGGAAAGGGCTGTTTCTGGCGTGAACCAAGGCATAAGCAAAAGTTCCATCAACGAGGATGATAGTATCCGTTTCGTAAGTATCGCTCTTCTCGGCTCCCAAGAAACCACTCTTATGCCGATATGTCATGGTAAGCCTGATCTTGTTGGCCTCGTACTTGGTGTAGATTTCGTTGAGAGACTTGGCTTGGCGCTCACTGATTCCTGCAAGGGCTTCCTTCTGTTCGGCAGCGGTCTCGGCCACGTTACGCTGGATGGACGCTACGTTATCCGTGACGGATTGCACCTTGTCTCCCACCCCGGCGACTTCCTCGCTCACGTTTAGAACAGTGGCCTTTACGCCGGCAAGATCCGCATTCACGCTCTTGACCGTGCTGCCGACTTCGCGAATGCCCGTGTTCAAAGCACTGATTCGATCATCCAACTTGGCAGTCGTTTCAACAAGGACATCGGCTCGTTGACGCTCCGAGAGCAAGGTGGCCTCAGCTTTGGTGGCGGCCTCGGTCTTCGCCTTGGCCTTTTCCTCCGCCCTTGCCAAGTCGACTCTGGCTGCGGCAGCCTCCCTTTCAGTACGCTCCTTGGCTGCAGCCAATTCCTCCGCCTTCTTTTTGGATTCGTTAAGGTTGGCGGCCAACAGCTCAAGTTCCTTCGTGGCAACTGCGTTGCGAGCCAACAGCTCCTCTCGCCTACGTTCGATGTCAGCCTTGTCCTTCTCTAGTTCGGCTGCGGCTTGAGCGGCTTCGGCAATTTCCTCCTCGTTCTCGGAGATTACTTCGTCTTTTTGGGCAATGAGAGCTTCCTTCGCCTCAAGCTCGAGACGCCGCTCGGCGATTTCCGCCTCGAGACGCAGCTTTTCATCCTCCAAGTCGTCCTTGTCTTGGTTGAGGTTAGCCTCGAGAGTTTCGTTCGTCGCCTCTAGTTCGGCCACGACGTCATCGTAATTCTCTCCGTCGGAAACCCTCTCCATAACTTCCTTGGAGACAATCTTCTGATCGTCTTGAGCGATGACAGCATCAGGTGGCACGTCAAAGCGAGCCAAGGCGAGAATGCTAAGAAGCAGAAAATCGCAGACAACGAGTAAAAGACTACGATTCATGCCTTAGAAAAGATTGGTGGTTCGCTTTTCCTTTGCCTGCATGACAAGCAAATGATTCCGATAGGGCCGAACAAAGAAAATCTTCAAGGCAGCGACGAAGAGGATGCCGAAGAGCGTCGACGTGTAGGCTCCAATGAGAGCGTCCTGCTTGACGTCCAGCACCAGCAAAAGAATAAGAGACATAACCGTTCCGCCCAGTCCGACGTAGAGACCGAGGTCAAAGAGGTTTTCCTCATTGTCCAGAATATCAACCTTGAGCCGATGGTCCGCTTCCTCTCGCTTTACCTGTGAAATTCGCAACAAGCAGAAGATAAAGATAACCAACTGCATGAGAAAGAAAGTGCCCGCCACAGCTCCGGTCACAATTGTTACACTCTGTTCCGGCATAGCTTCCTCATTGGCAGACATTAGCAGATTCGCAAGTGCAAAATCAAAGCTTGCAACAGAAACTTGCCCCCTAGGAGTTTGAAGCAGAGAGGGTTCGAGCGAAAGGAAGATAATCAAGGAAGTTGTGGCGCCAACGGTCAAACTTCGCAGGAATCGCAAAAAAGGCGCCCCTTTGTTACGGTGATAATCCGGTTTGGGTAGAAGATTGGCAATGGCGGACGCAAATAGTCCGCCGGCGAAAAGGAAGAAAATTAACTTAAGTACTAAGGCGGTCTTTCTAAAAGCATGGGAAAGCCAAGTCAGAACACCTTCTCCGATGATGGGGAAAACTGGTTGAAGAAAACTTAGAAATGGACCGGGGCGATGTACCATTCGCTTCATTTCCAACAGATGGTTCAAGCCTGCGGCGCCATGCCCCATCGCAAATTCCAAGTCCTTCAAGGCGGAAACGGCCGCATCCAGGTCTCCATCCTTTTTGTAAACGGGATAGCCCTGCACATAGGCAAGAATGGCAGAAGGATCTTCAGATAGGAGAGTCGCAGCATAAATGACTGCGAGTTCTCGACGAAAGACCTCCCTGACTTCACCTAGTTCACGATGGAGAACCTCCAGTTCGGACTTTTTGGTCTCTGCTTGCTCAGGAAGAATTTGACGCAATTCTTGCCGCTTGGCCTTGATCTTTCCCATGGCCTCCGAAACCGGACGATTTCGCATCCGAATTAATGCCGAGACATCAAAGACGGATCGCAGATCGGGGCAATATCTGGTCAGTTCCGACATCTGGATTAGGTTAAGCTTGCGGGCCAACTGGTACGCCGCCCAGTAAAATGCCCTGAGCTTTTCCTTAGACGCCAAGTCCCCGGCCAGAAGTCCTTGCGAAAGCTTTCCCAACTCGAAACCGACGTCGGCGCTGTAATAATCCTTCTCAATGGCCATCGCGGTCCCAACCATCATCGGAATCAGCATGGGATATGGCAGCCAACGACCGTGCTGCTCGGGTTTCCCGTCAGGTCCGAAAACTGCCCCTAGGATCACCTCATAACCGCCCTCGTCCGTCGGGCCGGCCTTGAGGATGGGGAGAGATGAGCCCACTCCCGAATAATCAATGGCTCCCAAGTCGTGGGTTTCCATGACGCTGGCGTTCGCATCAAGGAGAATTTCCTCCCCGTCCCTCCGAAGAGTAAATCCTCGTGGTTGCTCGACAGTCCCAATAGCCAAGGCCTTGCGGGCATCAGTCAAACATACGTCGCGGGTCTCCGCCTCACTTGCGTTGGAGTCGATCTCCTCCGCAGTAAGTGTTGCAACCGAGATCAGCAGACGTCGTTCGGGGAAAAAACGAAAGTTTTCCAGACGAATCAACTTGGTTCCGGAAAAGCTAGTCATGTTGGGCTCGTTGATTACCTTGGCCCAGAACGCGCCCGGTCTCCCCTCCGTGGGCATACTGGCCAAGATGGCCTGCACGTTCTTGTTCGAGCTACTCTGCTCAAGGCGCTGCCAAAGGTCGCCGCGCGTGGCCGCTCGGTTATAGACGAAGTATGCGGAAAAACGCTTTTGTTCCTTGCTGTACCGGTCCAAGCCCCCGAAATAATCCTTGAAGGTCAGCATGTCGAAAATGCTGCCCCCTCCGGAAACTTCCAAGTCTTGGTTGCCCTTCTTTCTTTCTTCCACCTCAGCCTTGAGCTTGGCGGACTCGTCTACGGACAGGAGAGGCAAAAGCATCTCAACGGGGCCGAGGTTGTTTTCGCGAAGCTGTTGCTCGGCTTCCTTCGACAAGGTCGGACTCCCCTCACCCACAGAAGCCAAGGTCTCGCGAGAGGTGACGGTCAAGTAGACGGGCGAAGCCAAGCCTAAGAAAAGCACAAGAAAGGCTATCGGCAACAAAAGCGCGTTGAAAGTTTTCCCAATCCCTCGGATTTTCATGAAAAAGAACTCAGAGCATTACCAATAAGGCAATTTGTCGAGGAGGCAAATGGTTTTTGCTCAAACAAAGTTTTTCTTCGAGAAAGCGATGTTTTGTCGTAGGAAAAAGCCGATTTCATCTTTGCGAAACCATCAACTAACCACTAGACCCTTTCACACATGCTTCTTCGAATTACAAAGTACGGCGAGCCCATACTTCGCCAAGCGGGAGAAGACGTAGTTGATTTCGATGAAAACCTCGCACGATTGGCGGAGAACATGATTGAGACCATGAGGGACGCCGAAGGCATTGGCCTTGCCGCTCAACAAGTAGAAAAAGCCCTTCGATTATGCGTGGTCGAGGTACCTTCGAATCCCGATTCCCCAGGCGAATGCATCTTGAATGGAAAAGCCCTGAATCAAGATTTAATTATACCCTTTGCCCTTGTTAACCCGGAGATTGAAACGCTGCCTGGAGACGACATGATCTACAATGAAGGCTGCCTCTCTTTTCCTGAGATAAATGGGGAGGTAATCCGCCCGGACCGAATATGCGTCTCTTATCAGGATCTGGATGGAAATCACCACAAGTTAGAATGCGACGGTCTCCTCTCACGCTGCATCCAGCATGAAACCGACCATCTCGCAGGTGTTCTTTTCATCGACAAAATGGAAGACGATGTCCGCGGCGAAATCAAGCCAGACATTAAGGAATTGAAGCGTAAGACCCGAAAGGCATTGAAGAAGTCAAGCAAATAAAAAAGCCAAAATCCTCAATGGCTCGAAAAACGATACAGGGAACCTTGATTCTCAAGACCCTCAAGACTGCCGGAAGGCCCCTTACCCCGGCCGAGGTTCACCTCGCTGCTAAGAACGAACACCCCAGCATTGGTCTGGCAACAGCCTACAGGCACATAAGGACGCTTGCTGAGGGAGATCTCGTCGTCGGGGTAGACTATCCCGGTCAACCAACTCGCTATGAATGGGTAGACGGTCGCGACAAGACCCACTTTTCATGCCGTGGATGTGACAAGCTTTTCGCCTTGGAAGTACCGCAAGCGGAAGCATTGCCGGACCTCGACCTACCCGCCGGGTTCGTGGCAACCGGAGGCGAATACATACTTTACGGCAAATGCCCTGATTGCTCGAATCAGAATGAATAACGCAGCCCGCCGAACAACCCGAGGCCCAAGGCGGGGTAGCCGGCCACCTCCTCGTATTCCGTATCCAGAAGGTTCTCAGCTCGTCCAAAGAAGCTGAGTCCTTCGTTCCAATTATGTTTGGCGTAAAGACGCACCACGATAAAATCGTCGGCATTTAACCATGAGCCATAGTTCGGAGAATCCATATGCCAGTCTTTTTCCTTAATCTTTCTCCTGAAATTCATTTCAGAGCCAACAACGGTGTTTACTCCAAAACATTCCAAGCCCATCGAACCCGAATGCTTGGGACGACGATCCAGAAAGTCTTCGCCACTCGTCAGATTGCTGGCGTCCAGATAAGCATAGACGCCATAAAAGCGGCAACTACCGGGCAAATCCCACTCAAGGGATAACTCTATGCCGCGAGCCTTAGTTCGGCCCACGTTAACATTGGGAAAACCAAACTCTATTAGGTCCTCGATTCGATTGTTGAAAAACGTGAGTCTGCTGCGACCAGTGCTTTCGTTTGTACCAATCGCCAAACCGACTTCCCATGAGTCTCCCTCCTCAGGTTTCAGGTTTAAATTTCCGCTGTTCGGATAGTACAGGTCGTTCGCCGTCGGGGGGGCAAAGCTCGTGGAGTAACGTCCGAAAAGGGTGATAGCATCCGATACTCCTCGTCGAGAGAATACAGACCAAGTGGTCGGGCTTCCGAAATCCGAATAATCTTCTGCCCTGAGACCACACGAAAGCTCAAAACCCGAGCCTGAAAAATAACGAAGCAAGCCAAAGCCACTTACCTTCTCCCAACTGTCTCGGAAAGAGGAATTTCCTGATTGTTCGAACCGTTGGATTGAAAAGGAACTCCCAAGAGACATGGACCATGTCTCATCAAAATCCAGATCCAGTTGGGTCTCGACTTCTTCCTGCGTGGCCCGGCTATTTGCCTTCCAGTCTCCCCAAGGGCTATTTGAAAAGCTTTCCAAGCCATCCTTGCTAAACGAGTAGAAGCTCCTGAAACGCCAATCATCTCCTCTACCAATTAACCCTGGGGACAGTAAAAAATTATCCGTGTCCTGATAGTCCTTGAGGCTAGGCGAAAAATTCGCATTGGGCAAACCGAGCTCTGATTGATGTCCCATGCCTAGAAAATCAATGGTCCAATCTTTAGACAGCGCTCTTTCAAGCATGAATGAGCCGGAATGGTTCCAATACCCCGCATTGGGACGCTCGTTGTCGGCTGTTGTTCCGAAAAGAGCAACGTTACCACTCCAATCAGACTCACGAAAGTTTGTTTCTATGCTCCCACTTAAAGTGGAAAAAGAGCCTCCACTCAGTGCAACATTCGACGAAACTCCATCAACATTGGGTCTCTTGCTCCGAAGCATCACGGTTCCGCCGATG